>JAIBBF010000005.1 GCA_019694795.1 Flavobacteriales bacterium
CGAATACCTGCGTCGAAAATAAACTCAATGCGTAAAACCGGTTGCGATCCGGCAATCAATTGGAAAAATGGAACACCATTATCCAACGTTCTGCTCTCGGGATGGAGGAGGTCGACTTTATTAATGGATTTTGCTTCGGGAGCAATGGTTCGGTCGATTTTCATATTATTTTTTTGCGAGGTAATACAAAGTGGAGCAATTTTCGGGACGAATCATTTTCTGTGCCGCATTCAGGATTTCTGCCGATGAAACCTTTCTGTATTTTTCAATTTCAAGATTCACCATGGCAGCATCTCCCAATAATTCGAAATAACAAAGTTCCATCGCTTTATCGAGCACTGCCATGTCGTTAAAAACCTTGGTCGTTTCTGCTTTGTTTTTCACTTTTTCCAATTCATCTTCCTGAATGGGTTCTGTGATGATTTCGTTTAAAATCTGATCAATTCCTGCCTCCGCTTTTTCCATAGAAACACCTTCGATAAGCTTACCGGAAATGATGAACAATCCATCATCCAGATCGCCGGAAATAAAGGCGCTGACTTCAGAAAATAATTTCTGTTCGCGAATAAGCGCATGGTATAAACGCGATGATTTCCCTCTGGATAAGATATCCGAAAGCAGATCCACTGCATAAAAATCTGCAGAATTTCTGCTACCCATATGCCATGCTTTGTATATGGCATCGAAAGGGACATCACGTTCAACCGTTAATGTTCTGACTTCTGTTTGAGCAGGTTCTTTCGGAAGATTTCTTTGCTTTTTTGCCTGTGCAGGAATGGAAGAAAACCATTTTTCACATAAGGATTTTACCTCTGCTGTTTCTACATTTCCGGCAACACACAAAATAGCATTTCCAGGGTGATAATGCGTTTTAAAAAATGCTTTTACATCTGCGAGAACAGCGTCTTCAATATGCTTGATTTCTTTGCCAATAGTCGCCCATTTGTAGGGATGCACTTTATAGGCGAGCGGACGAAGCAATAGCCACACGTCACCATAAGGTTGATTGAGGTAGCGTTGTTTGAATTCCTCAATAACAACACTGCGTTGCACTTCTAAACTTTTTTCAGAAAATGCCAGCGATAACATGCGGTCGGAATCCAGCCAAAAAGCTGTTTCCAGATTATCGGTGGGTAAAGTGACGTAGTAATTGGTGATGTCGTTATTCGTAAACGCATTGCTGCTGCCTCCAACGGCTTGTAAAGGTTTATCGAAATCGGGAATGTTAACAGATCCGCCAAACATTAAATGCTCGAATAAATGCGCAAATCCGGTTCTCGATTCATCTTCATCTCTTGCTCCAACATCATAGAGAATGTTAAACGCAACAATGGGTGTGGAATCGTCGTGATGAACAATCACTTTTAGTCCGTTGTCTAACTGAAAACGATCAAATTTTATCATACTGTTAATGGTTCAGATTCTTTCAATTTTAATAAAGCCTGGTTGTATTCGGTCAACATCTCCATAACAATTTCGGCAGCTGGTTGAATGCGATCAAACAAAGCAGATACTTGTCCGATTTCCAATTCTCCTTCTACCATATCTCCTTCGAACATTCCTTTTTTTGCCCGGCCTTTTCCCAATAGCGTTTTTAAATCTTCAAGCGAAGCACCTTTTTCATAGGCCGACATCACCTGTTGGTAAAAAGGATTTTTTATCAATCGCACCGGTGTAATTTCTTTCAAGGTTAAAGCCGTATCGCCCTCCTTCGTGTTGATCACTGCTTCTTTAAAATGCAAATGCGCCGAAGATTCATGCGATGCCACAAATCGACTCCCCACCTGCACGGCATCTGCTCCCAAAGCCATGGCCGCAAGCATTTGTTGTCCCGTTCCAATTCCACCTGCAGCTATCAAAGGAATTTGTATCGCTTTTTTCACGGCTGGGATTAGGCAAAGTGTAGTGGTTTCTTCGCGACCATTATGTCCGCCCGCTTCAAATCCTTCGGCAACAACGGCATCTACTCCTGCTTCCTGTGCTTTTAATGCAAATTTTGAACTGGAGACTACATGGACCACAATTTTTCCATGTTCCTTCAGCATCGAAGTATAGGTTTTCGGATTTCCAGCAGAGGTAAATACGATGGGGACATTTTCATCAATGATGGTTTGTATATGCTTGTCAATATCCGGATACAACATCGGAAGGTTCACCGCGAAGGGTTTATTGGTGGCCGCTTTACATTTTTTTACCTGCTCACGAAGGATTTCCGGGTACATGGATCCGGATCCGATAATGCCGAGTCCACCCGCATTGCTCACCGCAGAAGCGAGCTCCCATCCCGAGCACCAAATCATACCTGCCTGAATGATAGGGTATTGAATGCCAAAAAGTTCGGTGATTCTATTGTTGTTCATTGAAAATGATTTTATGCGAATCTAATGGTTTTTCGGGCTATTCCTCATTTAGGGAATGGCTTGACTGATTTCCTTTTTTATTCTATATTTGAGGTTCGAATAGCTATGAAATGTTAAAACGTCTCGCCATATTTTCTTTGTCGTTGCTGGCTCTGCCGGTGATGTCGCAGATGAGTACATTTTACCGTTTGGATGTTGGTGGAGGGTTTGGAGTATCCAATTATCTTGGAGAAATAGGAGGGAAAGAAAAAACCGAGCGTCCATTCGTGTGGGATATGAAACTGAACCAAACCCGTTGGAATGTGGGAGGTTTCGCCCGTTTTAAAATGAACAATTATTACTCTCTGCGTGCTGATCTTGTTTACGGTCGAATTCAAGGTGCCGATAGCTTGTCCACCAATCGTGGTCGCGTTGGAAGAAACCTGAGTTTCCGCAATGATATGCTCGAACTTTCTGCCCGTGCAGAAGTGTATTTGTATAATACCAACGACGTAGGTAACCGCGGTTGGTACCGTGTCGATTTTAAATCTTATGCCTTTGCAGGTGTAGGTGGATTGTTGCATGGACCTAAAGCGCTCTATAACGGCGAATGGGTGAAGCTTCGTCCCCTCGAAACCGAAGGCGTGAAGTATGGAAAAATTACAGCTGTTGTTCCTGTTGGTGTTGGATTCTTCTTCACCTATAAACGTCAGCATCGATTTGGTTGGGAAGCCGGATGGAGATTAACCTTTACCGATTATCTCGATGATATCAGTACGGTTTATGCCGATCCGAGTATTTTCGGCGGTAATCAAACAGCCATCGATCTTGCTAACCGTTCTGGCGAATTAACCGATCAGCAACGTCCGAGTATGGCTAACTATGCTCCGGGTCAAAAACGTGGTGATTCAAACGATAACGATACCTATTTCTACAGCACCTTTACTTATAGTTATGTGTTCCGTGGTAAAAATCCTTTCTACACACAACACTATTCCTGGTTGGGTGGGAGAAAAGGTAGAAGAACACTTGCCCGTGTGAAATTCTGATTCGATTATACCGAACTATAAAAAGGCCGTTGATTCAACGGCCTTTTTTTATGAATTGAAATAGTTTAGAAAGTGGTTTGCGAATGAGGGTAAAAGGACCCGGTTTTAGTCCATTAATCAGCCATGCCTTTTTATCTTCACGATTAGCTTTGATGCGGTTTTTCAGGGTGACATTGCTTTGTCCGCCCGCTCTCATTTTAACAATGACTCTGGGCAGATAACTGATTTTTATTTTATGCTTGTGAATAAAACGCAACATGATTTCGTAATCGGCTGCGCTTTTTAAATCGAGATTAAAATATCCGTATTGCTCGTAAATTTTTCTGCGCACAAAAAAAGTTGGGTGAGGTGGCATCCATCCTTTTTTAAAATCACCTTCGTGATACGCTTTTGCTTTCCAGTAACGGATGGTTTTATTTAAATCGTGACGGTCCACATATACCAGATCGGCATATACCGCATCGCAGTTATCTTTTTCAAAGAGAGCGACAATATCTTGTATGACTTCCCTATCCGCATATACGTCATCAGAATTCAGAATACCAATGATATCCCCGCTGGCCAGTTGAAGTCCCTTGTTCATTCCATCGTAAATGCCCTTATCGGCCTCGCTGATGTGTTTGTGGATGTAAGCGGAGTGATCGGAAATGATGTTTAATGTAGCGTCCTTTGAAGCACCATCAACCACGATATATTCGATATCGGAATAAGATTGTGAAGCAACCGATTGAATGGTGTCGGAAATGGTATCCGCGCTGTTGTAGCTTATGGTGATCAGCGAAACTTTCATTCCATTTTACGTTCTCTGATTTTTTGTGCAGGATTTCCCGCATACACCGAATAAGCTTCCAGTGTTCCGCTGCACACAGATCCCGCACTTAACACGGCATGCGATTTTAACACGGATCCGGGTCCAACCACAGCTTTCGCTCCCACCCACGCACCTTGTTCCAGTGTGATCGGCGAAACGATCAAATCGAACGTTTTTTTCTTGTAATTATGATTACCGCATAGC
The DNA here is from genome assembly GCA_019694795.1 of Flavobacteriales bacterium. Lineage (NCBI taxonomy): Bacteria > Pseudomonadati > Bacteroidota > Flavobacteriia > Flavobacteriales > Flavobacteriales bacterium. The sequence continues at coordinate 4,404 of JAIBBF010000005.1, forward strand.
AATAATGCACCTTGTGATAAGCAGCAATGCGAACCGATTACTACTTCGTCAAGATTATCGATCCACACCTTCTCCCCAATCCACACATGATCTCCAATTTTTAGTTTCCAGGGGTATTTAATATTCACCGCTGGTTTAATAACCACGCCTTTACCTACTTTGGCACCGAAGAGACGGAGCATTCCTTTTTTTATTCCTGAAAAAGGGAAAAAGGGATTGAGAAAAAAAGCGGCGTTAAAAAAATACCATAGGGCACGTTTAAACGGATTTCCCGGTTTATACCATTTATTGGAATAAAGCGACAGATCCGTTTTTACCTGATCACTCATGCCATTAAATGCGTTAAGGATGATTTTTTTTCAGCCGGAATAAATAAAACATCACCGGTGTGAAATGTTTCTTTACCGGTAAGACGATGTATTTTTCCTTTTAAAACATAATGCGCTTCGTACGACAAATCCGAAAGCATGGCAATGATTTTTGCTCTGTTTTCTCCATCCGTTTCCATTTGGATCAATGGTAAATGTTTGCGAAGAACAGAAAGCAATTCAGGCACAATGTGAATTTCATAACCTTCAACATCGCATTTGATGTAGTGCAATTGTTCAAGATTACCGAAAAGTGTATCCGGACGCATCATGGTTTCCTGGAATTCCATGTCGTTGGCATTTCCCGGTTGTTCCATCACTTTGGTGAGACCGTGACGAAAATGTTTATTTCCGGAAGGGACACCCAGCGTGATTTTTTTATTGTCTTCAGAACCTAAAGCAAAAGGAACAATCTGAACCGTTTTTTCAAGCCGGCGTTTGCGGATATTTCGCTCTAACACTTTACGGAAAAGAGTGACGGGTTCCACTGTAAGGACTTTTCCATTTGGACCCACAATTTTACCGAATGAAATGGCATAATAACCCAGATTGCCTCCGATGTCGAGCACCGTGTTTCCGGGTTTTACCAATTGGCGAATGAAATAATGGAATTCAAATTTTTCTTTTCGTTTCAGCAATCCACTGAAATAGGCAAAGAAAAAAAGACTGCTCACGAGTTTGAGGTAGCCCTCAACACTGAGCAGTCGGAATAATATTCGTTTTATAAACATACTTCTGAAGCGTTCCGGAAAAATTATTCTTCCAGCACTTCAGCTTTAATGCTGAGTACAGTTTCAGAAGGTTGAGTGTTGGCCGTAACAGTAACTTTTTTCTCTTGCTGACCTTTTTGTAATCCGGGTTTGTACTCTACATCAATAGCAGCAGTAGCACCGGGAGCGATGGGCTCTTTCGGATAATTCGGTACGGTACAACCACAAGATCCTACAGCATTGGAAATAATTAAAGGTTCATCACCCGTATTGGTAAATTTAAAAGAGAATTTATTGGTAGAATTTTGTTTGATTTTACCGAAGTCGTGATTATAGGTTCCAAAGGAAATGCGTGTGCTTTTCTGATTGGAAGGTGGAGTGATGGCGTTATTTTCCTGACCGATGGTAGTAGCGATGGTCGGGTTTGGACTAGGATTCGGATTTGGGGTTAAGGCATTTTCGGTAGCCGGGCTTGCAATAGCAGCAGAATTGGCTACAGGAACTGCCGATGAAATAGCGCCTGATTTTTTAGATGCCGCAAAATAGGTATTCACCACCAGCGTAAGCGCAATTACACCCAGTAATCCCACTTTCAGGTTTTCTCTCATATCGTTGTTCATAGTTGAATTTTTAGTGAATCAAAATTAAGAAAAATCCCTTGCAATTATTTCCAGGTCAATTTAAGATTCTCGTAGGTACCGTCTTTAATTGCTTCCAGACCTTTGCGGTAGGTTGGGTTAAGCGGATTTACAATCTCATAAAACATAGGATAATCCCAGAGGTTTTGAGCGATTCCCGCTTTTATACGGATATCAATTACCATTTTGGAAGTGGCATAACCGGCCGGATCGAATTTTACGCCTTCTTTTTCTGCATAAGCTGTAAACTCATCCATGAGTTTTTTGTCGACCACAAAGCCTTTTTTAAACTTCTGAAAATCGGGGAACGATTTTTTTAACGCTTTGCGGTTGTTGTCAACATAAGTCAAACAGAAATTATTAAACACACCACCACGAAGCAAACCGGATAAATAATCGCTGTTCATAGAAGTGTCGATAGGAACAAACACGTCCGGAATAATTCCACCGGCACCATATACGGTACGCTTATTAATGCGGGTTTCGAAATGGAGTGAATCCGGAATTTTAATACTGTCTTTCGAAATCATTTCGCCGCTGAGGTAACGCTGATATTTTTCTTTGTGGTATTCTTCACTACCGTCTTCATAAGGTTTTTGAATACATCTTCCGGTGGGAGTGTAATACCGTTGTGTAGTTAAACGAACCTGAGATCCGTCGGGAAGGTTGACCGGTTTTTGCACCAGCCCTTTTCCGAATGAGCGTCTGCCTACAATTAAACCACGGTCCCAATCCTGAATGGCACCCGATACAATTTCACTGGCAGAAGCAGAACTCTCGTCAATAAGCACCACTAATTTTCCGGTTTCAAATTTACCAAGCTTCCGGGCGTAGGTGTCTTTACGACTAAAGGCTCTACCTTCGGTGTAAACAATCAATTTTGTTCCCGATAAAAATTCATCGCAAAGATCAATTGCTGTGTTCAGGTATCCGCCGCCGTTTCCTTGTAAATCCAGAATGAGGTGTTTCATTCCGAGTCCCTTTAAACTATCAATGGCACGGTTAAATTCTTCCATGGTGTGTTCACCAAAATTATTCAGCTTAATATATCCTGTTTCCGGATCAGCCATGTATGCGGCATCAACACTATACAAAGGAATTTTATCACGAGTGATGGTGAATTTTAATAATTTTTTCTCTCCTCTGCGGGCAATTTCAACTGTCACCTTGGTGCCTTTTATGCCTAAAAGTTTTTCGCGGACCTGATTATTTTTTATGCCCACACCGGCTACGGTCTGACCATCTACGGTGATGATTTTATCTCCTGCTTTAATACCCAGTTTTTCGGAGGGACCACCCGGTACCGGGTTTACCACCATAATGGTATCCTTCATGATTTGAAAACGAACCCCGATTCCGTCGAAGCCTCCTTTTAAAGGAGCATTCATTTCTTCCACTTCTTCTTTGGGGATGTAAATGGAGTGCGGATCAAGTTGTTCCAGCATCGTAATGATGGCCTGTTCTACCAATTGGTCCTCCTGCACACTATCCACATACATCTGCGAAATATAATTTAGCAGCGTATTGAATTTATCGGTAGTGGCGGAACGATTATTGTGGGGAATCTGAGCCTGGGTTCCAAAGGAAATCAGAACAAAAAAGAGGAGCGTCCAGCTAGCAAGGTGTTGCTTCATGATGTTAAGTATTTGTTTAAATATACGTAAAAAAAGATCAAGAGAAAGTGGCATTACACCAGCGTTCGCTTTAGTGTATGAACGGAAAATTTGTAGTTTGGGTACAGAAATGAAAAACACGATTTTATTTTTAGCATTTATTATTCATCTATCCATGGCACAAGCACAGGATGTTAAACGTTCACTACAAATCCAGTACCCCCGGGTGCGTGAGGCGTTCGATTTACACGAAAAGGAATTGTTAAAAGATCTTAATATCCCCAAAAGCGGAAATGCTTTTTCACAGGTAATAGTGGCCTATAAACTGGAGAAGGTGCTTGAGGTCTGGGTTTCTCCTGCCAAATCTTCGGCGCATCGTTTGTTTCGTACCTACGATTTTTGTGTGTTGTCCGGACAGCCCGGTCCAAAACGGAAAGAGGGAGACGGACAAGTTCCGGAGGGTTTGTATCATATCGACCGCTTTAATCCTTCCAGTACATTTCATCTTTCGCTGGGAATAAATTATCCCAATGCATCCGATAAAGTCCTTTCCGATAAGAAAAAGCCGGGTGGAGAAATTTTCATTCACGGAAACTGTGTTTCGGTAGGGTGTATTCCCATTACCGATGATTTAATAAAGGAATTATATGTTACCTGCGTACTTGCTGCCGATGGAGGAGAGAAAAAAATTCCGGTCTATATTTTTCCCTGCAAAATGGATGGAATGAATATGCGTGTCCTCAACTCCAATGCACCGGAAAATACGCGCGAATTCTGGAAAAACGTACAAACGTTTTATGAGATGTGGAACAAGAATCATTTACCCCTTAAGTTTAAAGTGGACGCCAAGGGGAATTATATTCCCTCTTAAAAACTAAAACTCGATTTGAAGGTGCTGAGCACTTCTTTCAGGGTGCGGACAGGAATATCAATATGGGAGTTGACAATCGGGTTTGGACGAACCTTTAAATCGCGCAAGGCCATGTGTTGATTAACAAACAACATTTCAAGCCCGGGATATAAATCCATCAACGTATCTGCAATGTAGTTCACCGACAAATTATCCTCCACTACATCGTATCGTCCGGGTTTTAATCCGTCTTTTAAAATGATATTCGATAAGAGATTTGCTGTTTTATCAATATGAATGAATGAACGATGCTGTTCACCGTTTCCATTGATGGAAATGCGACGGTGGAAATTGGCATCAAACATAAAGCGATTGATCACTGCATCGAAACGCATGCTTTTGGAATAACCGTAAACATTTCCAAAACGCAGAAGGTAGGTGGGCATTTTGTTAAACATGCGGGTTACATGTTCCTCACCACGTAGTTTAGAAATTCCGTAAAATGTTTTCGGGTTAATCGGAGAATCGATGTCCACCATTTCCGATGAAGATCCGTACACTGAAACAGAACTGGAATAGATGAATTTTTTTACCGGTTCATCTTCCAGTGCATACACTAATTCGGCTGTTCCCCAGTTGTTAACCTGCTCAAACAAATGCGGATTTTCATCAGCAAACGGAGTAGTAACTTTCGCAGCCAGATGAACAACCACATCAATTCCTTTTAACGCTTTTCTCAGCTTGCGGGTATCGAGCAGATCACCCTGAACAAAGCGGATTTTATCTGCAGGAAGTTTTGTTTGTCCAATGAACAAATTGTAATTCCCCCGCGATAAATTATCGTAAATAATTATTTCTTCAATCGAGGAAAGGTGTTTGCACAACTCGTATGTAAGTTCAGTGCCAATATATCCTGCACCTCCGGTGATTAGAATTCGCATCTTATTTTGATATTAAATCTGTATGTAATCCGCATTCGGTTTTATTCAATCCAAACCATCGGCCGCTGCGGTCGTTGTTAAGGTCCACTTTCCGTGTACAAGGTTCGCAGCCGATGCTGAGGTAGCCCTGGTTTTCGAGTGGGTGACGGGGTAAATTGTTCTCGCGGATGTAATCGTAAATCATTTTTGAGCTCCAGTCGAGCATGGGATGAAATCGCTTGGAACCGAATGGAGCATCCTGCTCAATTTTCATGTTTCTGCGATTGGCATTTTGATCGCCCCGAATCCCATTGATCCATACATCGTATTCGGCAAGAAAAGGTTCTACCGGTTGTGTTTTATTCATAAAACAACAATAATCCGGATCGCTGGTAAAATAGAATTGTCCTTTACCATCTTTTTGCAAATTACGCGCAACGGCAGAATGTACATCAATGATTTTAATTCCTAATAATGAAGCAATCTGATCTCTGAATACCAGGGTCTCCGGAAAGTGAAATCCGGTATTGATAAATAAAACCGGAATTTCAGGATCAATCGTGCTGAGAATATGAAGCATGGGAATGGAATGGGTCTGAAAAGAAGAGGTTGCAAACAACTTTTTTCCTTCTTTTTTGTAATTCCTTATATGAAGCTCAATTTCTGCGGGTGTCATGATGCAAATATATTAGCAAAACTGAATATGTCTTGCAAAAGAAAGTGGATTTGCCTCATGCATTTTTGCGGATTTCCGGGTTCTGCCGTTCATTTTCCTCCTTTGGATTTTCGGCTTTGTTTTTAATGTATTTTTGCAATGCGAAACGACCCTTTTTCACGATGAAAATTCAGCTCGATATGCTTCCGATGAGTCAGTGGTTTCAAGGTTTGCCTCATCCCTTGTTCATGGCCGGACCATGCAGTGCTGAGTCGGAAGAGCAAATGATGGAGGTGGCACAGGGAATTGCGGCGAGCGGAAAAGTCACCGTGCTTCGTGCGGGAATCTGGAAACCGAGGACTCGTCCCGACACCTTCGAAGGCCGTGGTGAACAAGCCTTGCCATGGTTAAATGCGGCTGCAAAACAAAATGGATTACTTAGTTTAACGGAAGTGGCCAATGCCGCTCATGTGGAAGCAGCGTTAAAAGCTGAAATCGACATGTTATGGGTGGGGGCGCGGACTACCGTAAATCCATTTTCGGTTCAGGAAATAGCAGATGCTTTGCAAGGGGTCGACATTCCCGTTTTGGTGAAAAATCCGATTCATCCGGAGCTTCAGTTGTGGATTGGTGCTTTGGAGCGGATCAATAAAGCGGGAATTAAAAAATTGGCTGCTATTCATCGTGGCTTTTCCACCTACGAAAAAACGCCTTTCCGAAATGCTCCCATGTGGGAAATCCCCATCGAGTTAAAACGACTGATTCCGCAATTACCGATAATATGCGATCCGAGTCACATTTCCGGTACACGCGAACTTATCGAAATGGTATCGCAAAAGGCGCTGGATTTGGATATGGCGGGACTCATCATCGAAACCCATCCGGATCCTGAACACGCTTTGAGTGATGCGCAACAGCAAATTACGCCGGCGCGATTGAACGAGTTATTAAATGGACTTTCCATTCGTAATCCGGAGGTGAGCAATCACGAATTTCAGACTGCATTGGAGGAGTTGCGGACAAAAATTGATGATCTGGATCTGGAAATTCTGCAAAAGTTCGCGGCGCGAATGGATATTGCCGAAAAAATAGGGGAGTATAAAAAAGAAAATCAAGTAACCATTTTGCAATTACAGCGCTGGGAAGAAATTATCCGCAAGCGAAAAATGCAAGGGGAAGCCATGGGTTTGAGTGATGCTTTTTTGCGGAAATTACTTGAGATTATCCACGAGGAATCCATTCGCAGGCAGAATGGGGTAATGAACAATTCCTCTAAATGAAAAATCCCCCTAAAAAGGAGGATTTTTACAACAAAAAACATTCGATTAGTTTTCGGTCAACGTAAAGCGATAGCTTTCCATAATGGGATTGTGCAATAATTTTTTGCAGGCTTCGTCCACCAATTTTCCGGCTTCTTCTTTGTTCGCTGCCTCAACGTGAAGGGTCATATGTTTACCGATGCGCACATTGGTAATTTGTGATAGGTTCAGGTTTTTCATGCTGTTGCTTACGGCTTTCCCCTGGGGGTCGAGCAGTGCTTCCAGTGGCATTACATCGATCTCGGCTTTAAATTTCATGACTTGAAAATAAGTGGTTTCAATATGGATATTAAGATGTACAAAAGTATAATAATTGGGATTGCTACAAACTGAAATATTATCAACAATGCAGCAGCCACCGCTAAAAATGAAAAACGAATTTCATTGCCCTTCCATCCAAAAGATTTGAATTTGAGTGCAAATAGCGGTATTTCGGCAATGAGTAAAAAGGACATAATCACCGCGGTGATGCTTAAAAAATAGCGATTCAGCAGGATTCCCGACCATTCGTTGTTTTCAAAGGGATTAAAGGAAAACCACATCTGAGGCATGAAATTGGAGTAAACTTCATCACCAATGTGCATATGCCGAACCAATTCGCCATCCCATTCCAGCATAAGCGGGAAGGCTATAAAAAAGAGTGTATTGGCTGGAGTAGGTACGCCAATAAACGAATCCGATTGCCGGGTGTCGATGTTGAATTTGGCCAGGCGGTATGCCGAAAGCAATGGAATAATGAGGGGAATAAAAAGGAAGGGGTTCCAGCTTAAAACAAAGGTTGGATTTTCGAGAAACAGCGTAAGTTTCATGAGTTGAAAAACAATAATTCCGGGTACCACTCCAAATGAAACCATATCGGCAAGGGAGTCGAGCTGTTTTCCCATGTCGCCACTCACCTTAAGCAAACGCGCCAGAAAACCGTCGAAAAAATCGAGCACCGCTGCCAGGAGTACGAGGTAGGCCGAAATGGATAGCTCCCATTGAAAGGCGTAAATGATAGCGAGGATTCCGCAAAACAGATTACCAAGGGTAAAGAGATTGGGGATTTGAGATCGAATTTGCATCATGGTGCAAAATAATGGAAAATAAAAGGCAATACGTCCGATTTTTTTGAGTTTTATCCGGAGGTTTCAACTCTACTTTTTTTTATCTTTATCCAACATGAAAAATTCTTTTTTCACTTTCTGTTTGTTGCTTGCCGGTGGAGCTGTTTCGTTAAAGGCTCAAACGGCCAAATATTCCAATGAATTTTTATCGATCGGTGTAGGTGCCCGTGCCCTGGGGATGTCCAACTCAGTTATCGCCACAGGTGATGATGTTACGGCTGGATATTGGAATCCGGCAGGTTTAACCGGGATTCGCGGCGATATGCAAGTGGGACTGATGCACTCTGAACAGTTTGGCGGAATTGCCAAATTCGATTATGGAGGATTGGCAAAAGTACTCGATTCCAATAGCGCATTTGCAGTTTCTATCATTCGCTTTGGTATTGATGATATTCCCAATACCACCGAGTTAATTGATCAGGCAGGAAATATAGATTATAGTCGCATTTCAACTTTTTCTGCGGCAGATTATGCCTTTATTGGTTCTTATGCACGCAAAACCAAAATTCCCGGCTTACGCATTGGGGCCAACGTAAAAATCATTCACCGTAAAATTGGTGATTTCGGAAAGTCATGGGGATTTGGATTGGATGCTTCTGCGCAATACAACTACAAGAAATGGCAATTCGGAGCGATGGCCCGGGATATTACGACCACGTTCAATGCCTGGAGTTATTCACTCACTTCCGAAATGATCAACACGTTTATTGCAACAGGAAATGATATTCCGACCAATTCGGTGGAATTGACTTTACCCAAATTGTTATTGGGTGGTGGACGAAAATTTGAAATCAAAGACCGCTTTAGTGTCCTAACGGAATTGGATGTGGATATGAGTTTCGACGGAATGCGTAATACGTTAATCAAATCCAATTCCGTGAGTATCGATCCGCATTTCGGATTTGAAGCAGGATACAAAAACATTGTTTTTCTCCGCGGTGGAGTAGGTAATTTTCAGAAATCGAAAAAAATAGATGGCACAGGTGATGAGTGGACCTTCCAACCTAACATTGGAGTAGGCGTTCGCATTCGTCAGTTTACCATCGATTATGCGCTGACCGATGTCGGCAACCAATCGGCTGTCATTTATTCCAACGTATTTTCACTCCGATTCGACATCAGCAAACCCGGTTCATGAAAAAAGTAATACTGATAGCAGTTTGTATATTGAATTCCATTCTGGGAATAGGTCAGGGTAATTCCTGGATTCAATATGGAGGCGCATCCCGGTATTACACGATAAAAATTCCCGCAACCGGAATTTATCATTTAGATCATGCAGTTTTAGTCGCAGCGGGTATCGATCCGAGTACTATCGATCCGCGCAATTTCCAGATTTTCGGTTGGGAAAAAGAAGTTCCCATTTATATTTCCGGAGCGCAGGATCTCAGTTTTGATCCCGGAGATTATATTGAGTTTTATGCCGAGGCCAATGATGGAAGAAATGATACCTCGCTCTATATTGGAGGCGAGGAGTCCATGCCCGATTTACATTTTTCATTGTATAACGATACCATTTGTTATTTTCTAACCTGGAATAATTCAGTCAATAATTTACGGATTCAGGATTTAATGGATACCGTGATTTCAACGCATACTCCGCTTGATTGGGTGTGGACTGAATCTCATCTAAAATCGAACGTTCGTTATTTGCTCGGCTATCAGGAATCCGGCGCTTCTTCCAGTTATTATACGGCAGGAGAAGGATGGTTTGGCGATTATATTGATGGTTATTATTCACAAGCGCAAACCGATGCCGTTCCCACTCCATTTCCGTATCAGGGTCCTGGAGCTCCGGATGCGAAATCGAGCATATCATTTGCAAGCGCATCCAATTCACTCATCTACACAGGAGCGGGAAATCACCATACCAAAGTACAGATCGGTTCATCCTTTCAGGATGTAATGGATACTGTTTTTATGGGGTATAAACTGATCCGATATGATTTCCTTTATGCCAATTCGCTATTGGAAAACGGAAGCAGTAAAATACGCTATCAAACCGTTAATGATTTAGGCGCGCTCAGCGATTATCAGAATGTAGGAAATTCATCCATTACCTATCCGCGAATTCCCAATTTAAACGGCGCATCTACATTTCGTTTTACCACGCCCTATAACATCAGTGATTTTATCTCGCGCATTGATTTTACTAATTACGCTGCAGGGAATTTGTGGATGTATATTTTGGGCGACTCCGTTTACCGCATGCCGGCGATTATGAATGGAGCATCCCGTTCGTTTTTGGTTCCGAATGAAATAAATGGAAACGACAGGGAATGTGTTGTGATTTCTGATAACGCATTTATGAATGTATCGGTGATTAGTCCCGTAAACGGAACAGGAATTTTTACCGATTACGCATCGCTCAATGTTCAAAATGCATACCTGATTATCACTCATCCTAAATTGTGGAATGCAGCACAACAATATGCATCGTATCGCTCGTCGGTAAGTGGCGGAGCATACAATACGCTGGTGGTAGATGTGAATGAATTGTATTTGCAATACGGACATGGCGTTGAGAAACACATCGACGGAATAAGAAATTTTTTAAAAGATATTTCCGTTGACTGGAACACACATCCGGGACATTTATTGCTCATGGGTAAAGCCATTCGTGAAGCAACGGAATCTTCCAATGGAACCTTTCACGGAACACGAAAAGATACTGCGGCATTTCGTAAAAATTTAGTTCCTTCTTATGGTTATCCCTCTTCCGATGTATTGATCAGTGCCGGATTATTCGGAGCGCAAATGGAACCGGGAATCGCTACGGGACGTATCGCTGCGCAGGATGAACAAACCGTTCTCGATTATTTAGCAAAAGTGCAGGAATTTGAAACAGCACAAGATCCCAATTCACTCTACACCATTGAAGAAAAAGAATGGATGAAACACATTCTCCATTTTGGAGGTGGATCTACTACTCAGGAGCAATCGGATTTTGCTTATTATCTTTCCACATTCGAAAGCATCATTGAAGACACCTTATTCGGTGCTTACGTTCATTCCTATTACAAACAATCTTCCGATCCCATCGATCCGATTGAATTTGATGAAGTAATGACACGACTGGAAGAAGGGGTAAGCATCATGAATTTTTTCGGACATTCAAGTGTGAATGGATTCGATCAGAATATTGATGAACCTTCCAACTGGACCAATCAGGGAAAATATCCCTTGCTAATTGGTAACGCCTGTTATTCCGGCGATATTTTTCAGCCAGATGCCGTATCCGCTTCCGAAGATTTTGTATTCCAGCCTCAGAAAGGAGTAATTGGATTTTTATCTTCTTCCAAGCAAGGATTTATTTCTCCACTGTATGGATTCACCAGCACCTTTTACGGAAATCTATCGCGATTTCATTATGGAGAAACCATTGGTAAACTGGTTCAGTATTCAATACAGAGTACACAGCCCGGACAAATTGCCACCTTTATTCCCTATGAAAATGCGTGTACACAAATGACGCTTCATGGTGATCCCGCATTACGTTTAAATCCACACAACCGACCCGAACTCGTGGTGCGCCAGCAAGATGTTTATTTCGAACCAAACACGGTAACCTTAGCAGATGATTCGGTAAATGTAAACGTGATCATCAGTAATATTGGCCGCTCCGTTTCCGATACGGTCATTGTAGAATTAAAACGCCATTTACCCAGCGGATCGGAACTTACCTATATAGCCTATTTACCGAAAAGCAATTTCCGCGATACCGTTGTTTTTCGTATTCCCGTTCTCCATAATGTGGCTGTGGGAATCAACTTTTTTGATGTAGCCGTAGATATTCCCAGTTTTATTCCCGAACAACAGGATGAATTAAGCAACAACCAAACCACTGCTACATTATTTATTTTTTCCAATGGCATTTTTCCGGTTTTCCCTTATGAGTATGCCATCGTTCCGGATTCCATTATGGATTTAAAAGCTTCCACCTATGATCCGTTAATTGGTGTTAAAACCTATCGTTTCGAAATTGACACTACCGATCAATTTAATTCTCCTGCATTGCATTTTCAAATGGTCACCGCAGGTGGAGGAGTAGTAATTGCTCGTCAAACAGATTGGCTCAATGCTTCCGGAAATCCGGATCCGTTTATTTTTTCAGATTCCACCGTTTATTTTTGGCGCGTTTCACCGGATAGTGTCACTTATAGCTGGCACGAGAGTTCGTTTCAGTATATACCCGGATTAACGGGGTGGGGACAAGCCCATTTTTACCAGTTCGAGGCCAATGAGGAAATTACGATGCATTATGATCGTGCTCAACATGGCTGGTATTGGGATCCGAATATTCGTCGCATAGGTTGTGATGTGTATACCTATGCTTCCAACTCGAATGAATTTTTCGGGACATTGTGGACCATTGATGGTAGTCTGCAAGATTATTCCGGATGCGGTGTTGATCCTGCCATTCACGTTGCCGTGATTGATCCGCTCACTCTGGAACCATGGGGTACCTACGGTTGCGATCCTTCCATAGGAGGAAGTTGTCCGGGTTGTACCATGATCAATTCCAATCACAGTTTTGGAAACATCAATGATGGATGTGCGTGCAGAAACCGGGTGGAATATTATTTTAATTTCAGACATACTTCTCCTGCAGAAATGGATTCACTCGTGAGTATGGTGAACAATAAGATTCCTGCGGGTCACTATGTGTTATTATACACCTGGCGATTTGCCGATTACAATGCATGGACTCCGGCCACTTATGCGATGATAAATTCACTCGGTGCAGGCGATAGTATTTATCCCGGCCGACCCAATGAATCGTGGATTGTACTTGCTAAAAAAGGAGATCCTTCCTTTACCAAAGTTTTTATGGGAGGAAGTACTCCCGGTACATTACTTAGCATGAACGATACCTTATTTGGATTCGATTTTGCAGGAAGTATGAAATCCGTATTGGCAGGTCCTGCCACCCATTGGGGATCACTGTATTGGCAGCGACGATCACTGGAATCTCCTTCTACCGACAGCGCCCGTATTTATGTTTATGGTGTGGATGTAAATGGAGCAGAAACCTTGTTGCTGGATACCAATTTTACCACCGTTGATTCGATTGTGAATTTATCTTCCATTGTGGATGCACAGCAATATCCTTATATCCGATTAAAAGGTTGGTATTCCGACACTGCATTTTTTACACCCGCACAAACTACGCGCTGGCAATTGGTGTACACACCTGTACCGGATGCTGCAGTAAATGGAAATCGCGGATTTTATATTAGTCGGACCGATACCCTGCAGGAAGGAGAATCATTGGAATTAGCTATTGCTGTAGAAAACATCACACCGTGGCCGATGGATTCTTTGCTGGTGCATTATTGGGTGGAAGATCAGAATAGGGTAAGACATTATCAAACTTATGCACGCCAGGATTCGTTGCGTGATTTCGCCTTGTTGTACGATACCATCAGCATCAATACGCAAGGATTTGGAGGATACAATTCACTTTGGATGGAAGTGAATCCCATACCATTAATTCCCGGTGCTACAGCTTACGATCAGTTGGAAGAAAGTCATATCAACAATTTTGCGCAGGTTCCTTTTTATGTGCAGCCAGATATTACCAATCCGATATTGGATGTAACATTCGACGGAACACATATTTTAAATGGCGATATCATTTCGGCGAAACCTCAAATATTGATCACGCTCAATGATGAAAACCAATACCTGATAATGAATGAAGAAAGTGATACTGCATTTTTCGCAGTGTACCTCACCGATCCTGCCGGACAACAACAACGGGTATACTTTAACAATGGAGTAATCCCTGTAATGAACTGGTATCCCTCTTCCGGCCCTTCCGGTAAATTTAAAATAGAGTATCAACCTACCTTGTTAACGGATGGAGTTTACACCTTATTGATTCAGGCAACGGATAAATCTGGAAATGCATCGGGTGATGTGGATTACCGGATTTCATTTGAAGTAGTGAATAAGCAAACCATTACTGAGGTAATGAATTATCCGAATCCATTTTCAACCAAAACACATTTTGTATTTACGCTCACCGGATCTGAAATTCCCGATCAAATGAAAATTCAGATTTTAACCGTTAGCGGTAAAATTGTACGCGAAATCATGATGGAAGAATTGGGACCTATCCGTATTGGAAAAAACATCACGGAATATTATTGGGATGGAAGAGATGAATACGGCGATCAATTGGCTAATGGGGTTTACCTGTATCGGGTAATTACCAAAAGCAATGGTGAGGATGTAGAAAAACGAAGCACTGGTGCAGATCCGTATTTTAAACATGGATTCGGTAAAATGTACCTGATGCGTTAATTGAAAAAAAATGATTAGAACAGAATTAATAGTACTTCATTCGGACAAAGGTTTTCCGCTGGAAAAAGAAGTCTCCGATTTTTTTATGCCTTCATTTTGGAATGCACCCGATTTTAAATCCTGGGGTAGTGATTATTATTTCAATTATGAAGATCCTTCCTTATGGACCACCATCGAATTGGAGCGTGTAACTGAATCGGGAGAAACCGATGCTGTTTTTTATTTACATGCATTGCGCAAAAGAAACGCTCCGCAGTCGGCCCGTTTTTCCGATTTACCCATGAACGAATACATCCGGGCCTTTGAATCGGGGAATTTTTCGCCTTATTCCGAAGCAAGGTCTATTGAAGATTGGTGTGTAACATCTCTAATTCTGGATACCGAAGATCCGAGGTACAAAAAAGAATTTTTACAAACGGCAGAACGCTTTTTGCGGCATGTAAACGGACTCGTCATTTTCCCGGAAGTGATGAGTGCAGAAGAATTCAGATCTTTTTATTCCTTAAGTCCCGATCGTCCGGAAGAAGAAATTGAACCGGAGTTCGATGAGAACGATTAATGAAGTAATTGCAGAAAGGTGTACTTGGCCATTGACCAGGTTTTATCCAGACGAATTAATTTTTTGGAGAAAAAATCAAAAGCATCCGGCCAGGTTTCCTTGTCGAATAAATTGCTTTCGGGATGTGTGATGCTTATTCTTGAAATGAGGTTTCCTTCTTCCGTTTCAAATTCCTCCTGCCAATCGAGTGCGCCAATGTGTTTTTCAAGCACTGGTTTCATTTCGAGAAACTGATCGAAAATTAATTTACGTATTCCTGCATCTTTATGTTGAATGTCGATACACAAACGCGCGCCTGCATGATCGATTTCGCAACGAAAAAAAAGTTTATCGATACCGGTCGGATATTTCATCCAATTGATGCGGGTTCGTTCCGACGATAATTTTTTCCCCATTTTCAGTTTGAGGAAACCAAAGAATTCTGTTCGGTATTGCGATGCGTGTCCTTTTGGATACATGCTGCAATTTAACCATAGTTTCAAAACGATTCCGATATTTGAGCATGATCTCCTGGATTGAATCGGAATTAATTTCTTGTCCCCACGCATTTTTTAAGCGTCACGGAGGTGTATCACAAGGTGCCTGTACTTCGCTTAATTTTAGCGGATCGCTGGATTCGGTGGAGAATATCGCCGAAAACCGCAAACGCGCTTTAAATGTGGTTAAAATGCCTTTTGATGAGGTCGCATATCTAAGGCAGATCCATAGTGATATCGTTTGTATGGCTCAAGCCGGATGGCAGGAAGGTGATGCATTGGTAACGCGTGAAAAATACAGACCCTTGGCAGTGAGTGGGGCAGATTGTTATCCGCTGCTTTTTCATGATCCGGAAAACCATGTTATTGGTGCAGCCCATTGCGGATGGAAAGGCACATTGGCAAAACTCGCTGCGAAAACAATAGATGAAATGGTGCATTTAGGAGCAGAGCGTAATGAAGTGAGGGTAGTGGTAGGACCTGGAATTTGCAAATCGCATTATGAAGTGAGCGAGGAACTAATCCAACATTTTGTTCAGGCAGGTTTTTCTCCGGCTTGTTATGAAGGACGACATTTAGATCTTGCCGCCTGCAACCGGGAGGTTTTATTGAATGCCGGTATTCCTGAAAATCACATTGAACTTTGCGGAAATTGCACCTACGAAAGCGATTTTTTTTCCCACCGTCGTGATGAAGGTCAAACCGGTCGCACCTGGTCGGTGATCATGCTAAGTTGATAATGTGTTTTTCAATTAGTTGATTATAAATATTTTAACTCTGAAATTTTATGCAATCCGACTTAAATTTTAAGGAAGATTTCTGCATTTTTTCACGCTTTTGTTGTTTGTGTCAAACTTCTTTTTATTTTTGCAGTCCCAACAAGAATAGGTTCGGTAGTTCAGTTGGTTAGAATACGTGCCTGTCACGCACGGGGTCGCGGGTTCGAGTCCCGTCCGGACCGCAAAAGCTCTTCAGCAATGAGGGGCTTTTTTGTTTTTAGTGAAATTTAGATGTCAGTATACGTTTATATTTTGTGCTCCGAAAGAAATTCTCAATACTATATCGGGCAAACATCTGATCTTTTTGAGCGAATAAATCGCCATAATTCTGGCTATGTTCCAGCAACCAGAAATGCATTACCGTGGAAGATGATTTGGGCTTGTGAAAAAAACAATCGCTCAGAAGCCATGACGCTGGAGCGGAAACTCAAAAATCTCAATAGAAGTCGCCTGGGGATTTGAAATAAGATTCGAATTATATTTCAAAAATTGGAATATATTTAATAAAGGATTGGAATGTTTTATTTGAACCATTTTAACGTTTTTGCGTATTCGATAATTCATAAAAACTATTCTTAACTTCAGTACGGATATTTGACATGACAGGTAAAGTAATATACGATCAACAAGTGAATATTCAGGCAGGAAGCATTCGTGAGTTCAGTTTGAATATTAATTCGGGTATTTACTTTGCTGAAATATCAGATGAAACCGGAAGCATACAAATTATCAAAATCAATATAACAGAATAATAATAAATTCAATAAATACTCCTCCCAAAAAAAAAGGGAGGAGTATTTTTACAAATGAAAAAAAACATTTACATATTAATTTTATTTCTTACAAGCCTTTCGGCCAGCAGTCAGGTAGAAAGGTTCAACCAATCGTATGATATGTATGGTTGGGGAGATTATTGTTCTAATGTGTTTGAAACCAATTATGGATACTTAGTTTGTGGATATACAAAAGACATGTCTGGGAATCCAGGTCTTGGTTTTTTGAGAATAGACTTTCAAGGAAATGAATTGGAAAAAAAATTTTTCGCAGGGCCAAATCAAATGAATTATCAGATATATGATGGTTTTGCAAATTACAATGATAGTACAATATATTTTGCAGGAATAGGACAATTTCCTAATCTTGATATTTCAGCCATAGTTGTAAAAACAAATATGAAAGGCGATACGATTTGGTCAAAATTCGTTTTTGATACAACTTATAATTCCCAAGGCGGAGCAATTTATCGAGAAATTAATGGTGATTTATTAATCGTTGGCTCAACAGATAGAACAGACCCTAATGTAAATATTTTGTTAGTCAAAACAGATAGTCTTGGCAATTTTATTTGGGATAAGGAATACGGTGTAATGGGAACTTATGATACTGGATGGAGTATCGATAAATGCGATAATGATAATGGTTATGTTATAGGAGGAGGTAAGTATTATTTTGGCCCACAAATTGGAAGATCGTATATAATAAACGTAGATTCATCAGGTAATTTTCAATGGCAATACGAATACGGAAGTACAATATATCAAAATTGGTCTGCTATGGTTTTATATACTCAAAACAATCAAATTATCTCCGCGGCAGCAAAAGGATTTTATAAGGATATTACAGATAATTTTTGGTCAAAACCCAATATTCAATGGCTTGATGAAAATGGTGGATTTATTAATTACAGAGAATATGCCATTGATTCATTTCCATCCATTGCGTTTGATGATTTATATGAGATAAATGCAAATGAATATTTGTTTACCGGCACATTCTTAACTTATCCCGATCAAAGAATGGGATTATTTAAAACCAATGGTGTTGGCGATACTATTTTTGGCCATACCTATCAGGGTGTAAACCAATGGGAGTTTTCTAATGATGTTAAACCCACTTCAGATGGTGGTTATATCATTGCAGGATTCAATTATCCCGGACTCAATGGCGTTTCACAGAATTATCGCGTAATAAAAGTTGATAGTTTAGGCTGTGATACATTGGGATGCGAAACCGTAGGAATTATGGAGTATGAAAACTCATGGAACGAAAATGAAAATCTACTTGTATTTCCGAATCCTTCTACCGGCAAGTTTTATATCGAGATAAAAAATATTCCGATCAGCCCGTTTTTTGAAACTAAAATCGAGGTGTATGATTTATTAGGAAATTTGGTTTTTCAGTCAGGAAATAAACTTTTTCAAAACCTAACTGAAATTGACATATCAAATAATTCGCAGGGCATTTATTTCGTAAAAGTCTATTTTAATGATGCTTCGGTGGGAAGTATTGGGGTAATTAAACAATGATGAAAAGGGAAGAAAAAATATTAATTTACTCGGAGCTTCCGAATATGCAGGCTGGAAGTACGAGAGACTTCAAGCTCATGATACCTTCGGGAATTTATATTGCTGAGATTGAAGACGAACTTGGAAGCAAACAAATAATCAAAATTAGTATAACTGAATAAAACAAATTTCACTCCTCCCGAATTTAAATTCGGGAGGGTTTTTCTTTTATGAAAAAAATTACTCACATATTAATTTTATTTTTCATAAGCGTTTCAGTTAATGCTCAAATCGAAAGGTTTAATAGAGCGTATGATATGTATGGCTGGGGTGATTATTGTTCTAATGTATTTGAAACCAATTATGGTTATCTTGTATGTGGAAATGTAAAAGATTCTTTGGGAAACCCAGGCCTTGGTTTTTTGAGAATAGATTTTCAGGGTAATGAAATAGATAAGAAATTCTTTGCGGGGCCAAATCAAATGAATTATCAAATATTAAATGGGGTTGCGAATTACACTGATAGTACGATATATTTTGCAGGAATAGGACAATTTCCTAATCTTGATATTTCAGCCATAGTTGTAAAAACAAATATGAAAGGCGATACGATTTGGTCAAAATTCGTTTTTGATACAACTTATAATTCCCAAGGCGGAGCAATTTATCGAGAAATTAATGGTGATTTATTAATCGTTGGCTCAACAGATAGAACAGACCCTAATGTAAATATTTTGTTAGTCAAAACAGATAGTCTTGGCAATTTTATTTGGGATAAGGAATACGGTGTAATGGGAACTTATGATACTGGATGGAGTATCGATAAATGCGATAATGATAATGGTTATGTTATAGGAGGAGGTAAGTATTATTTTGGCCCACAAATTGGAAGATCGTATATAATAAACGTAGATTCATCAGGTAATTTTCAATGGCAATACGAATACGGAAGTACAATATATCAAAATTGGTCTGCTATGGTTTTATATACTCAAAACAATCAAATTATCTCCGCGGCAGCAAAAGGATTTTATAAGGATATTACAGATAATTTTTGGTCAAAACCCAATATTCAATGGCTTGATGAAAATGGTGGATTTATTAATTACAGAGAATATGCCATTGATTCATTTCCATCCATTGCGTTTGATGATTTATATGAGATAAATGCAAATGAATATTTGTTTACCGGCACATTCTTAACTTATCCCGATCAAAGAATGGGATTACTTAAAACCAATGCGGGTGGCGATACCATTTTTGGCAGAACGTATCAGGGTATAAACCAATGGGAGTTTTCTAAAGATGTTAAACCAACATCTGATGGCGGATATATTATTGCAGGATTTAATTATCCGGGTCTTAATGGCGTTTCGCAAAATTACCGCGTAATAAAAGTTGATAGTTTAGGCTGTGATACATTGGGATGCGAAACCGTAGGAATTATGGAGTATGAAAACTCATGGAACGAAAATGAAAATTTGCTTGCATTCCCAAATCCCTCAATCGGTAAGTTTTATATTGAGATAAAAAATGTTCCGATAAGCCCGTTTTTTGAAACTAAAGTTGAAGTTTACGATTTAGTGGGAAATATGATTTTTCAGTCGGGGAACCGGTTGTTTCAAAATTTAACAGAGATTGATATCTCCAATGCTTCACCGGGAATTTATTTGGTGAAGGTTTTTTTTAATAAGAATTCTGTCGGTAGCATTCGAATTATTAAAGAGTAAGGAAATAAGAATGGTATTGTCCTTAAATAATACAAAATGAAAAATGTTTCACCCTTGTTTCAGAACTTAAGTTTGATTGGATGAAATTGTTTGGAATTGAGTTATCTATTTAGAAGGGTTCGAGTCCCGTACGGACCGCAAAAGCTCTTCAGTAATGAGGGGCTTTTTTGTTTTGTTTTAAAATGAAAATGTAACTGAATTAAAAAAGCCACTCCAAACAGGAATGGCTTTTCTTTAATTGATTATTTTTTATTTGATATTGATCAAAGGAGTACCGCCACCTAATACTGTACTTGGGTATTTTCCGTCCCATTTCTGAATACGCATATATTCGATATAGAGATTTGTCAATTGCAATTGTTTTAAACGCGTAGCTTCTGCTTCTGCACGGGCTTCAATCAGCATCGATTCGGCTCTACCGGAAGCGCTGATTACAGCCTGGGCGGAGTCGGCTTTTGCAATGGCAATTCGTTTTTTACCATCAGCCTCTGCCACCAGTGCTTCCTGCATTTTGGCTTGTGCCTGTTGTACGGCTTTCGTTTTATCTTCAATGGCCTGGGCAAGGGCAGGAGGGGGCACGATATTGGTTCGGAGCTGACTCACAATAAACCATTTTTCTACCCGCTTATTACATTCCGCAATAATAGCGTTTTCGAATTGCTCGCGGTTATTAAAAATCGCATCCACTTCCCATTTATTGGCAACGTCGTTAACCGAACTGATAATGGCCGTTTTTAACCAACCTTGTTCAATCTGACGAATATCCAATCGTAGTTCACGAAACATGTCCACCACCGCTTCTGCTTTTAGGGCATAGTTAAATGTGGGTTTAATTGTAGTGGCAAATCCCCCTTTAAGAATTACTTGCTGATCGTCGTATTCAATATGCTGCTGAAAGGTGGGGAATTCATGCACGGTATAAAACCAGGTGTTGTAAGTTACCCATCCGGTTTGGTAGGTAATATCATCTGCACCGCGTGAACTGCCGGTGAGGTTGACTTTTACACCCACATAACCCGCATCAATCCGTTCGAGGGTCCAGGGTTGGATCATGGCGGCTAAAATACCAAGGGTGAAAATAATGGCAGGACGAACAATCCAGTATAAATTAAATTTCCGGTGATTGATCCGGATGGATTCTTCCGTTTCAATGAACATTTTTTTTCGGGTAGAAATTGCAACAGCAATAGCCACCAGGGTGAAGACTAGAAATACTATCCAGGAAATCATTGTTCTTTAAAATTTAAAAGTTTAGCAATTAGGTTTACAAGGTAACGTCCGTAATAGAACAATCCCACCACCAGAATTAAGCCGAGCGGAAGAGAAAGCCATAAAGGACAAGGCGCATTTATACAATAATCTGTATAAAGAGTCACCCCCAATACTACAATTGTTGTAGAAAGGAGAAATACAATTAAGGTTTTCATTGAATGATTGGAAATTGTTTTGGAATCTAGCGGTTAATTTAATTCGAATAAGATACAATTTATTAACCTGTAAAGCGAATGATTTTTCAAGTGGAAAAGGATTCGTAAGGTTTGTACGGTAAATAAGAAAAAAGGTTAGACAGCCTGAAGAATTTAGTTTTAAGCTAATATTAATTCAACTCCAGAATCCTCGCATTAATCGGTTTAAGAATTTCGGGTAATGCTTTCCCGGAATATTGCAGGATTAACCAGTATTTTCCTGCCGACATCTTATTAAGATGACTGAATGTTTCCCAATCAAAATCCAGAGGAATAATGCTGAACCGGAATCGGTGATGATCCAATTTTAACTGTTCAACAATTTGGTTGCGGAGCGATTTGTCCGGTTCGGGAAGGACGATTGGTTTGGGTCTGACCTTATGTTGCAAATGGTAATCCACCTCGCATAACTGGAGTAGAAGACCTGAATTTTTTTCTGTTTTAATTTCTTCAATCAACACTTCAAATACATCTTTCAGACCGTATTGTCGTCCCCCGAATTGTTCATGAAACCGATTTCCTAACCGCAATAAAATGTCGAAAACGGAATCTTGTTCCGACCAATACCTGAGGGTATGTTTTGCTCTTCCGGCATTCCAGTAAATTTCCAGTGCTTCCTCTACACGAATTATTTTTTCGATTTCCTCTTCCGATAAAAAATCACTGCGGATAATTTGGTAGGGTGGCTGTTCATCGAAAATATAATGAAACTCCGGATGCTTTTCGCGCATGGGAGTGCCTTTAAGGAATTTTAAAAATCCTAATTGAAATTCGGGAGGATACAAATGAAAAACCTGGTCTATTCCATTTCTAATGTCACTAAAGTAGTCGTGGGGAAGTCCAACAATTAAATCGAGATGCAGCTCCACTTTGTGGCGGACTTGTTCAATAATCGATTTCGTTTTTTCAAAATCCTGTTTTCGGCTTACGGCAAGATTCGATTCTTTTTTTACGGATTGAATCCCGATTTCAAAACGGAATAATCCTTCAGGAACTTTTTCATTGATAAAACGAATAATGTCCGGATGAAGAATGTCTGCCGTTATTTCGAATTGGAAAATATTCCACGGTTGGTGATGATCCAGAATAAACTGAAAAATCTCCAGCGTAAAATCCTTTTTTATATTAAATGTGCGGTCTAGAAACTTAATCACTTTTCCATGTTGCATCAGGTACAACAATGTACGTTTGATCGATTCCATCGGAAGGTAGCGTACTTTATTATCAAGACTCGCCAGGCAGAATTCGCATTTGTACGGACAACCTCTCGATGTTTCCAGATAAAGCACCTTGTTGCGCAATGATTCTGCATCGTCGAATTGATAGGGCATGGAATCGGCGAATTCGCGAATATCGTAGTTTGGTGCAGGTGGATTACTGAGAATATTTCCGTCTTTTTTATAAACTAATCCGGGAACCAGTTCCGGTTGATTCATATGATCAAGAAAAGAGCGAAATGCAATTTCTCCTTCGCCGGAAATAATAAAATCAATTTCCGGACGAGAAATAATAGTGTCGTAATCGTAACTGACTTCCGGTCCACCAAGTAAAGTTTTGGTCTGCGGATTTTTTTCTTTAATCATCCGGATACATTCCAGCGTTGGAACGATATTCCAGATGTAACAACTAAAGGCAACCACATCGAATGCGGAACAGAAATCAGCAATTTTTTCTTTATCCTCCTTAATAACAAATTCCTTCCATTCTAATCCTTCACGCTCTGCATTCATTTCATAAAGAATGCGAATAGCCAGATTGGTATGAATGTATTTAGCGTTAAGGGTTGTTAGTAGGACTCTCATGTTCGTTGGTGTCCGAAAAATACGAAATCAAAAGGAAACGATTCTGTCCAATTTACGGAATAGCTAATATTGAACATGGGATTCCATCACCCGGTGATATGGACCGTTTATGGTATAATAGCGCAAGGAATTTCTTTTCCAAAATGACATTGTTGTGACTTGATATTGTGTGTTTTGACTTAGTTATAGGTGTTTGGTAGTTTGGATATTTAATTTATATTTGATTAGAACCAAAACCAACGCTATGAAGTTATTGTCCTCAATAATTTTTGTCCTTTCATTAGCCTCTCTTTCTGCTCAGATTCCCTCCTATATTCCGCAAAATGGATTGGCAGGTTGGTATCCTTTTAACGGAAACACCAATGATGAATCGGGCAATGGATATGATTTAGTAAATAATAATGCTTTGCTAACCGCGGATAGGTACAATGTGGCCAATTCAGCTTATTATTTCAATGGCACCAGCGCATACCTTATGGGAACGGGCTATGCATTTGGATCAGATCGTACCATTTCTTTTTGGTATTCTTCGAATGGACCATCAGCCAGTAATCAGGTTTTAGTCGATGGAACCGGTGATCTTTCCGTTTATCTAAATAACAGCGGATATCTGGTTTTGGAGCAGTTTCCGGTGTGGGGAGAATTATTGGCAACTGAAGTTCCGGGAATCTGGCACCATGTGGCCGTTTCATTTTCCTCTTCATCTACCATTACGGTATATTTTGATGGACTTTACCTCACAAGTTATTCGCATGGATATACGGCATCATGGAATGATTTGATTTTTGGACGAGATTTCAGCGCCGGCTCTTTTTTAAACGGTCGTTTAGATGATATCGCGATTTGGGATCGGACGCTTACTAACTCTGAAGTGATGCAATTGTACCAACGGAGTAATTGTTTAATTGCTGAATATCCTCTCAATGGAAATACCTTCGACATGAGTGGATATGGAAATAACTCTACCTCCGGCCTGAATAGTTATGGAAGTGATCGTTTTGGAAATCCAAATTCCGCTGCAAGTTTTAATGGCGTAGATCAATTTATAGAAGGTTCTACCATTGGTTGGCCCATTTCTAATGCGTCGCGTTCCATTGAATTGTGGTTTAAGGCAGGCACTACTCTTGTAGGCGGTGGTTATGAACGGCTGTTTTCCTATGGAGGAACAGGAACCGGTACTGGTCAGTATATTCAACCCGTTGCAGCAGCAAATGGTGATTTAACAATGATGTCCTATGGAGGATCATATAATGATCTGGATTTAAATTATGCGATGAACTACGGACAATGGTATCACATTGTAACTACCTACGATGGAGCTACGGCCTCCATTTACGTGAATGGAACACATATTGGATCCGGAAATTATTCCTGGTTTACAGATGCAGGAACATCCTTTGTTATGGGAGCATTCGACGATGGTAGTGGTCCGCAAGGTTTCTATTCCGGTATGCTGGATGATATTCGTGTTTATTCCTGCGTATTAACCAATGCACAAATTGATTCTTTGTTTCACATGGGTGGAATTACCCCTTGTAATTTTGGTGTAAGCAGTGTAATCACTTCTCCACTGTGTGAAGGCGGAATGGAAGGTGGCATTGATCAAACCATCACCGGAGGTGCAGCACCTTACAATTTTAATTGGAATAACGGTGAATTAATGGAAGATCTCATTAATGTTACACCAGGCAATTACACCGTGGTGATATCCGATGCGAATGGATGCGATACGACCATCAATTATTTTATTACCGACGCAGTAGCGATGGACCTGTTGGTTTTCCCTACCAATCCGAATTGTGGTGCTAATGATGGTTCAGCTTCAGTTGCTGTAACCAATGGAACTTTTCCTTTTGAATATTATTGGAGCAATGGTGATACAACCATCGTAGCTGATACACTTTCTGCAGGAACATATATGGTGGTGGTGAATGATGCCAATGGTTGTTCTGTTTCGAAAACATTTGGATTAAACAGCGCGAATGCACCAACGCTAAGCGCGAATGTTACCAATGCAAGTTGTTCCGGAATTTTTAATGGTGCAATTGATATCACCGCAAGTGGCGGAGTGGCACCTTACACTTACCTCTGGGCACATAATGGAAGTGCCAATGAAGATTTAATCAATCTCAAACCCGGCTCCTATATGGTGCAGGTAACCGATGCCAATGGCTGTGCCGGATTTATGAGTGTGGATGTTGGTGTGAGTAGTATTGATTTAAGTAATATTCTTGTTACACAACCTTCGTGCGGAAATAGCGATGGAGAAATTGTTGTTAATCCAAATGGAATCGGACCGTTTACCTATTCCTGGTCCGCCAATGCCGGTGGTGCAACAGGTAATACCGTGAGTAATATTCCTGCTGATGTTTATTTTCTTACCGTAACCGACGCCAATAATTGCAGTGCAAATACAGTGATTGCAGTAAGTGATTTATCAGCACCTGTTGTTTCATTGATTGCTGCAATTCCTACTTCATGTATGAGCAGCAATGGTAGTATTAACATTGGTGTAAGTGGTGGTACTCCTCCTTATTCTTACAACTGGAATACAGGCGATATTTCGCAGGATTTAACTTCATTAACGCAGGGAGATTATCATGTTATCGTCACCGATGGTGATGGTTGTAATGCAGCATTTAATGTAGAACTTCCGGGTATCACACCGAATCCGATTAGCTTGTGTATGTCAACGGTTGACAGTACCTCCGGTAAAGTGCTTTGTGTTTGGGAAAAAGGTTCATTAAGCCACATTTCTCATTTTAATGTGTACCGCGAAAATTCAATTGCGGGTCAATATGATTTTTGGTTTTCGCAACCTTACGACAGCTTAAGTGAGTGGGTCGATCAAACCGCAAATCCGATTGTTCACGGTTGGAGATATAAAGTGACCTTAGTAGATAGCTGCGGAAATGAATCGCCATTCGGACAAAACCACAAAACGCTGCACTTATCGGCAAATTTGGGCATCAGTGGTGAAGTGAATTTGATTTGGGATAATTATGAAGGATTTACCTATCCCACTGTTTGGATTAACCGCTATCACCCTTCTACCGGTTGGGAAGTAATAGATAGTGTTTCTTCCAATTTGCATTCGTATGTCGATTTAAATCCTCCGGGATTAAACGGATTAAAATACATTCTTGAAATACGTCCGCCATCTACCTGTACAAGTACCCGTGCAGTAAACCACAATTCCACCAGAAGTAATCGCGGAACAGTAGCACCTCCTGTTGGAATTTCGGAAGCAGATGCGAAATGGACTGCGCTTGTATTTCCAAATCCAACCAAAGGAATAGTAAATATTGAACTGGAAGGAATTAGTGCGAATCAATTTAATGTATTCGTTTACGATATTTTTGGAAAGCAAATTATGCAGCAAAAATTATGGAGTGGACGTTCCTCGATTGATTTAAGTGCATTTGAATCCGGAATCTATATTATAGAAATAGAGGCAGGAGGAAAAAAAATCCGCCAGCGCGTTATAAAATTGTAATTCAAAACTTTTAGAAGTCCGTCCTTCAGTTTTGGAGGACGGATTTTTTATTTCCGGCAAATTCTAAACGAATGACCGCTTTGAATTGAAACTTTACCTTCCCCGAGGTTCCATCTATCAACTTTCAGAAAGTTTAAAGGCTGCTTCAGAAGATTTAAAATTCCTTCTGAAAAAGATTCCATTCCGAAATTTTACCGCTGTATAGATTTGTTTCAAAATAAATGAAATGAAGAAGACAGTTATTTTGATCTGGCTTATGGTAGCAGCGTTGGATTTATTTTCTCAGAGTCAGTCGCAATTATTAAAAGGATTTTCTGCGAAGGAATTATGGCCTGGCGGTGTGGTTGGCGGGAAGGTGGAAGTGAAGAATAAAGTTTGGCCCATTACGATAGAATGGAGTGGAAACGATATTTCAAAAATAGTCTTACTGCGAGCCGGTGTACTTGAAGAAATTCACGCACCAAATATTCCGGGTTATCCATCTTATTTCTACAATGGCGCAAATCGCATTTGTTTTATCGATGGAGTGTTCGTGTACTATACCACCCAATCGAACGAAATCCTCATCAGTTATGTTTTGTCGCCCGATAAGGACAAACTGAGTTCCGTTGATCCTTCAGCATTACGACAAAAATTGAGTGAATATTTTCTCCAGGTAAGTTCACAACAAAACACTGCGCGTGAAGAATATAAATCGGATATCAATGCAGAAAAGGAAAAAGAAAAACTCGCTCATTCATTAAAAGGAAAAAGTATTAAATCGATGGAGATCGTGTGGCTGACGAACGAATCGCAAACAGGGATGCAGTCACAGATTTCCTTCGGTGTTAAAGCTATAGATGCCAATGGAAAAGTTTTTTCTACCGATAATATCGGAGGTAAAACGCCCTGGGACGATTTTGAAATTACCTGCACCGGTGCAGTACCGGGGGATGGTAAATTAACCGTGGATACCGATGCGTCAAAAATTCCCGGCGACAAAGCCACGGTGCGTGTAAAAAGCAAACATCATGCGAGTCTGGTTGCCAGTTCATCCATCAATATTGCATTCAACACCCCCGTTAAATTATCCTATGCAGGCAAACATGGTTGTCCCCCATTAACCAGCGGAACAGGTACAGGTGGCGGACGCGGTTCGGATGCCATGCTTAATGTGTGTAATAGTGCAGACGGAATTTGTGTGCTCATTGAAGTTTACATCAATGGTGTTTCCGTTCACAAAGTGAAGCTGCAAAAAGGCGTTGCACTGTATCTCGATATCAGTGGCGGACCCGGATGTAGTGGTCGTTCCGAAAAAGGAAAACAAGGCGGCAAAGGTGGAAGCGGAGGAGCTGGGGGAAGTTTAATTATCAATAAAGATCCTTCTACCACAGGTGATAATATTATTTACTATACCAATGGAGGAAGAGGCGGAAAAGGTGGAGACGGAGTAATTAGTGGTGACTCCGGTCGCAATGGCGATGACGGATCTGTAATTGTAAACAGCAAAAGCATAAAACTTAATTTCTAATTCAAATAGCCAATTAATAAAATCATGAAAACAAAAGTTGTAGTAATCGCAATTGCATTGTTAGCAGCGCCACAAGTGAAAGCGCAGAAATTGCTTAAGAAATTAGCAGAATCATCTAAGCCGAAAGAGGAAAAGGTGGACAAAACACCGGTTCAAATTGCCGATATGGAGGGTGATTTTAAAGATGAATTCGGATATTCCGGAAAATATTATTCGCTGGACACGTTGTGGAAAGTTGATATTAATTATGGTCGACCGGTATTGGATGAAAAAGGCAGAAAACAATTTACGAAAGTTCAAACCTGGAAATTTATCCGTGAAGAAAACGGACAAATCATTAATCGTCTTGATCGCTTCACCGGCGTTGAAATTGCTGACCGTGGTTATGGAAATTTCCGTTTGGTTGAACGTATGCTTGAAAAGGGAAATATTGTTTGCTTTAGCAAAGATGGTGGAAGCAACGGGAATTCTTATTTGCTGCAATTGGAAAAAGATGTTTATGGTCTTGCAAAGGTCGATATTCACAAAAATTTAGTTCTTGAATACCAAAATACCTACGCCAAAGATCCGGCAAAATTAGAAGCCTACGATAAGGAAATCGGAGCTGCGAAAATGCAACAGATCATGAATCAATACAAACAAAAAGAGTTTGATATTCTTCGTGAAAAATGGATGAAGAATCCAACTTATGCGGCCATGGCTGGTAAAATCGGATTTATGGATGATTACCGTAAGGTAGCCTACAACAGAAATGAAATCACTGAGAAAACAGATGCTTTTGCTACTTCATTCGAAATCGGAAAACAATCGATTTTCTACCGTGCTTATTTTAAAACACCGGGTGCTGCACTTTGTCCCGGTTGCGAATTAAACAATACGTACGAAATGGAAGGATTTAAAATCTCCCGTATCGAATTGCGTAAGAAAGCTTCTAAATGGTCGAGAATGATCAAGCAGAAATTTGTAGAGGAAGACTTCTTTACTGCGGCTCCGATTCTGGTAAGTTTCTCTGAGAATATTGCGGATTATGCATTCCTGTATTGCATCTATCAAAACAAAGACAAGTTTGTTCACGGTAAAGCACTCAAATTAAAAGTTACCATGACCTCCAATCAGGATGGAGTGGATAAGGATGTCCTCGCCGAAGGAACCATCTCATTACTTTACAAAAACGAAAACAAGGACGGATTTGATAAAATGATGAAATGGGTAGAAGATGTTATCAATGAATAACAGTAGGTTTATGATGCATGCAGAAAGCCCCGTTGATGAGACGGGGCTTTCTGTTTTTATTCTAATGGGAATTACCTGCTTTTATTTTAGACTATCCGTTTCTGCAGGAGTCACTTTCAAATCGGATTTTATTTTTTGTATGAGTTCATCGGTGCCGGGGTCTTTTCCTAATTCAAATGCTCTTTCTGCATAGGGAAGAGCTTCATTCGCCCGGTTTAACTTATAGAGCAAGGCCGCATAGGTATCGAGATTCTGCCATGAATCCGGTGACATATCCATGGATGTTTTACTCCAGTTTAAAGCGGCATTTAATAGAAGTTCATTGGATGATACAGTATAAACATCCCATGCCATGGAATTAAAAAAGTCGTGATCACCAGCTTGAATCATGTACTCAAAATCGCGATTAAAATTTTCGATTTCTAAGGCCAATTGTTCATTCTCTTCTTTCGATTTAGCATTGCATAATCCGCCTTCTTCTACGGGGAAAAGAAATACACTATGATAATGATCGAGTTTACTCGAAATCTTATAAGCAGAATAATTTAGCGATAATTGCTTTACAGCCCAATTGGTAAATGGAAACAGCATTAAAAAGGCAATGGCCGACATGATCATGACCGACTTCCTGACAAAAGGCAGAATTACATTTTTATTTCTAAAAATAATCAACATGCTTATTCCTAAAAAGAATATTGAAATCAAATACAATTGAAAAGACCCTTTCCAATGCATCATTCCAAATAATATTGCTAAAAATGAAAATGAAAGACCAATGCTAATTATTCGGTCGAGCCACACATTCCCGTTTTTACTTTTTTTAAGGAATGAAAAATAGAAAAACAGAAGTGCCAGACCGAATATGATAAAGATACTTGCAGCTGGCCAATGCAAGGTTTTAAAGACATAACCTAAAAAGAAAAAGGATAGTCCTACTTTAAATGAAGTCTCCAGTAATTTATGAAAAGCAAGTGTTGCTCCAAATACATCCCCTTTTGGTTTTTCAATCCAATAAATGTGTACGGGGACAAATATGCTCATCATGTTATGCAAAAATAAAATCAGAAATCCGATCAGCATCAATGGAACTCCAATCCAAATATTGATTGATTTCAAAATAAAGGAGACAATAATAATTCCCCATGCTACCCAGTACACATGTTTATTTATTTTATAATAAAATTCCTGAATGGCAATCTGAATATTCTTTAGCCGTTCTCCTGCATCTTTCAACTTAAAAAATACCAGGGAAAGCACCGAAATAAATAACAGGATGGCCGACAATTCAACCGAAATAAACATTCCCGCAGTGATCAAAATAATAAAGAAAGATCCGATTCCTAGTGTTCGGAAAAATTTCATGTAGTCAATGATGGGATACAATTCATCTTTCTTCTGAATGGATTGCTTTAAATACGCTTTTATCCGCTCATTGTATTCAGCAAATTTTGATCCCGGTGCATCGGAATTTGCAATTTCAGCTTCCTCCTTTTCATTATAAGCTCTGGCTAACTGAAGTAATTTATCAATTTGATCGCCCAGATAACTGAATCGTAATCGTGATGCAATTACAGAAAGGAAAAATACAGAACAGAATAAGGATTGATAGGCTAATAAAATTAATAAACCGCTTTTATTGAACATCAAGGCAGAGGCCGATGAAAATTCGGCTATTCCTTTCATTTGAATGATGTCGGAAATAATTTGGGATAGTCCACTGTTAAAGAGCGACATGTTTTCCTGACTAAAATCGGAGGAAGATATAATCGTTAAAAATCCTCCAAATGCTAATGCGCCGAATAATGCTGCTTCTATCACATAAGCATTCATTTTTTCATTGTCCGATTTTAATGCCACTTCCATATCCACAATCAATTCATCATTCTCATCGTGAGAAAGAATGCCCTCCATTTCTTTTTTTGTGCGGATTTCCAATTGCTCCTTTACCTCCTTGTATTGAGGAGCCTTTTTAGAAAAATGACGCAGAATCATCAGGAAATAAAATGAACTTGCAATGGTGATGATGAGTAATGCAAATCCTGGAATATCAGGAGCCAGATAGTTTTGAATAATGATGCCTTGTACTACCATAAAAAAGACAAGGACATAATTCCAGGCACTGTTTTTTGTTTTGAATTTTAAATCATGGATTTCTTTGGTGTTTAAAATCTTATAGGTCGATTTTAAAATGATGTTTTCCCTGAAAATTGCCGTGAGTATTACAAAAATGGGGATTAATGCATATTGACATAAAAGAAAAAATCCGGGTTCATCTACACCAAATAATTCTGCAGCAGAATTTAAATTTCCGGTGTTATGCAGAAACAGGAATATCCAGCGAAGAGTAAAATCGAACAATAAAGGACTTAAACTGGCAGAAACAAAAATGGAAAAGGATAAGGAGCCTTGTTCTTTTTTTTCAATCCATTTTTTAGAAAGAACATCCGCCGATTCAATTTGATTTGGGCTAAATTGAATAGTTGATTTTAACTGTTCAATAAAATCGGTATTCGTTCGTCCGGGAATGTATTTTGGATGCTTTTCCTGTAAATGGATAAATGCCAAAAATAATGCGAGTGCATTTTCTTTTTCATTTGGATTTAAGGGTTCATAAAGCGAAAAGTGTTTACTGATGCTGTCCCCTTTTTTTACCTTCGATTTACCTTCATTAATGCATTGATCAATCAAGGCAACTTCCAGGTCCGAATCATATAAGTCTTGTGCAAGTTCACGCCATTCTATCCAAACGGAAACGGGAATGGAATGTGTTTCGTTTTTGTAAATAGAAATCAGAGATGAAACAAAAGTCAGGATTTTAATATTCTCTTGTTCCATAATTTTAAGCTTAAATTTTAACTCCGATTACACACACATCATCCAGCTGTTCAAATTCACCTTTCCAGGTGTTGAAGGTTTCTGAAATAATGGTCATTTGCTTTTGAATACTCTCTGTAGAAATAGCGCACAACAATTTTTCGAAATTCGACGATTTAAATTTCTTTCCTTTTTCTCCTCCGAATTGATCGCTATATCCATCTGAGCTTTGATAAATGATATCGCCTTTTTCTAGTTGAATTTCGTGAAGTGTAAACGGTTTATCGTCGCCAATATGTATACCGATAGGTTGTTTGTCGGCTTTCAATTCAAGAATCTGACCGTTTCTTACTATAAATACGGAATTATTGGCTCCCGCAAATTGCAATTTCATTTCATTGTGAAGTAAGCGGCAGAATGAAATATCCATTCCATCTCTGTTCTCTCCCTCTTTGCCGGTTTGTCGCAATGCAATGATCACGCGGTGACGAAGCTGATTTAAAATCTGATCTGGTTGAAATTCTTTTTCTTCGTTTACAATCTGATTCAATAATCCTGCACCCAACATGCTCATAAAGCCACCGGGGACCCCATGTCCTGTGCAATCCACCACCGACCACAAAATGGAATTGTTGTGATGCGCATGCCAGTAAAAATCGCCGCTTACAATATCTTTGGGTTTAAAAAAGACAAAATGTTCGGGTAAACTTTTTTTCATCATTACATCCGAAGGCAAAATGGATTGTTGAATGCGCTGTGCGTAATGAATACTATCGGTAAGTTCTTTGTTTTTAATTTCAATAATATCTTTCTGCAGAGAAATTTCTTTAGCTTTTTCAACCACTTCTGCCGTCCGTTCTTCTACTTTTTTCTCAAGAATCAGTTGACGCTCCAAATGAATACGTTCTCTGTATTTAATATAAATCCAAACCAATACAGCGGCAAAAGCAACTACCAAAACATAGAACCACCAGGCTAACCAAAAGGGACGTTGAATGGTAAATGGAATTTGCAGAATCTCACTTTCTATATCGTAGGCATTGGTCGTTTTAACTTCTAAAACATAATTACCGTGTGGAATATTATTTAAACGAATATGATTCGATAATTGATGGTTGATCCAACTGCTATCCAGTCCCACTACACGATAACTAAAAGTTAGAGCACGCGGTGAAGCAAGGATGTCGGTATAAAAATCGAATTCAAGATTATTCTGATTCCATTTCAAATCGCTGAGTTGTTGAACATAATGAAGAGAATCTTCTATGTTTAGAGTGTCTGAACCGACCGAAATTCCGGATAAAAATAAGCGTGGTTTTTCATCGGGAATATTAAACGATTTCGGATCAAAACTCAATATGCCACTTAATGAGGCAATATAAATTCTTCCTTTTTCATCCATTTGTGCAATGGATGGAAGGAATTGACCGACACGAATTCCCCAGTCCTTTTTAATGAGGTAGGATTTATCATTTTTTCTGTCCCAACGCAGCAATTCTTCTTTTAAGGCAATCCAATATATTCCGCTACGGTCGCGGATCATGGCGTTAGCGGGACCGTTTTCAATTCCGAATTTTTCATTCAGCAATTCTGATTTTCCTGTTTTATGGTCGAAAGAATAAATTCCGTTTTCAGTCAGAATCCAGATGTTATCGGCTTCATCTCGGTAAGCCATTGTAATGGTGCTGTCGGGGAAGTGGTACTTTTGTTTCGGACCATAAATTTTCGATTCTTTACTTGCCGGATCAAAAATCATAAAGGCGGTTGGACCGCATGGCAATAACCATTGCTTATCATTAAGCACGTACGAATATTGGTTCTGTAATGAAATAGAATCCTTAAAAATATGAAAGGTGTCTAATGTGTTGTTTTTCGGATTGAAAACGGCAATCAAACTTTTTCCGGTGTGATAGGAAATGCAATGATATTGATGATCGGGTTTTTCGGGGTTGTGCCTGAAAAATAAAAAGTATCCCCTTCTCGCGTTTTTTTCTCTTACTTCAATAACCCGTTTATCTTTCTCCGTGAAATAGCCGTTCATCGCACTGGTGGTGAAATAAACGGTATCGTTACGAAAAGCGAAATCTCCGACTTTACTGTTATCCATTCTGTTTCCTCCGGGGAAATCAAATGGACTAAATCGCAGTGATACATTTTCCAATTCCGGATCGTAAACAACAAATCCGTAATTGTGCGATAAATAAATTTCACGGCTGTTTTTTACAACCATCATATTTACCGGAATAATTTGTGCAGAGCGATTGGAATATTCAAGTCCCATTTCTTCCCAGGGATAAAAACGGAATTGATTGATGATAGGAATGTAAATATTAAAGCTTCCATGTCCGGTAGAAACCCAGATATTTCCTTTGCTGTCTTTTTTTAGTGTTCGGATTCGGTTATCGTTCAAGCTGGTTGCAATGCGAGGATTATGCCGGATGTATTTTACTAATTTGGTTTCGGGATTTACCACCATTATTCCCGTGTTGGAAGTAGCTACCCATAAATTCCCAAATTCATCTTCAATAATTCCTCGGGCATTTTCCAGATTTAAAATGGTTTCCTTTCCCGAAATTCCGGAAACACGTTCTGCCGTTTTTTTCTCATTGTCGAGATAAATTAATCCGCTGTACGAACTCCACCACCAATTCCCCTTTTTATCCATGTAAAAAGAATTGATGATGTTACTGGCGCTTCGTATAAAATGAGCTTCTCCTGGATCTGTTTCTTTCAGATAATCTTCAAGCGGAAAGGGATAAAATTCTTCGGTATCCGGATTAAAATAGGAGGGAATATTACTGGGGGCTCCACCTCCGAAATAACCCAATAGAAAAGTTCCGTCTTCCAATTCCCAGAATCCTTTTATTCTATTGGAAAAAGGTTGATGTCCGTCGTGCGGCTGATCGTATTTTCTAATGTAATTGGTGCAATGTCCGGTTTGAGTATTGAATTTAACCAAACCACCATCCCAGGTGAGAATCCAGAATCTTCCTTTGCTGTCTTCTTTAAATGTAACGACTAATGCATAGGGTAAACTGTTTTTTTTGCTGCTGTCGGGAAGGAAATGCTTGAATTCATTTTTCTCCGGATTAAATCTCGTAATGCCCAGCGTATCTAAATACGCAATCCACATTTCACCTTTTTTGTCAACGTAAATCGTCTGGATGGTATTCGATAAAATGGAGTTTGCATCTTTATCGTCGTGCGACCAGGTATGGGTCTGGTATCCGTTAAAGCAGGCGATCCCTTTATCGCAGGCCATCCAAAGTCGGCCTTTATCATCCCAGAATTGGTTGTAGGTATTTTGTACACCGATTTGTTCCTTTCCTAATTCATGGAAAACCGGTTGCCAAAGGTGTTGTGCATTCACCACCAGGTGAAGCATAAAAGAAAAAACAAGCAGGAGCCTTTTCATAAGGGCTTCTAATATAGAGCAAAAGATCTTTGGATGAGAAGGAGAATGAAAAAATTAAGGTGAATTACACCATTTTTGAACGTTTAATCAGGTATTCCATCAATACCTTGTCAAAGCCTTCACGAATATCGGCTTCCACCAGTTCAATATTTAATTGAGCGCATTTTAAAACGAGGTCGTTTTTAAATTTCGACATCGCCTCCAAATATTTTTCCCGTACTCCGGAGGGGTTGAGTTTAATTTCTTCGCCACTTTCCATATCGATGAAGGTGTAGGGACGATTCTCGAAATTGAATTCAAGTTCCAGTTTTTTATCACTTACGTGAAAAAGAATAACCTCATGTTTATTGTGACGCAAATGCTGTAGTGCAGAAAATAATTCTTCCGATTCTTCTGAATTATCAAGCATATCTGAGAAAATAACCACCAGTGATCTGCGATGAACAGCTTCGGCTATACGGTGTAAGCATTGTGCTGCGCGTGTAGTGTGTGGATTCCCTGCGCTGAATAGTTGCAAATGTTTCTCCAGTTCGCTGTACAGGAATTTCTGATGTGTAATACTGGATTTGCTTGGCGTGTGGAGTTCTATTTGTTCGGAAAATAAGCTTAAGCCACAAGCATCGCGCTGTCGTTTTAATAATTCCATTAATGCAGCTGCGGCGTGAATGGAAAATCCGATTTTATTGTAAAATCCTTTTTCGGGTGTTTCGGGAAAAAACATCGAAGAAGAAGTGTCGATGATAATCTGACATCTCAGGTTTGTTTCTTCCTCGTAACGTTTAATGAATAATTTGTCGGTACGCGCAAATAATTTCCAATCGATATGCCGGGTAGATTCTCCGGTATTGTAGAGGCGGTGTTCCGCAAATTCAACCGAAAAACCATGAAAGGGACTTTTATGTAATCCCGTAATAAATCCTTCCACTACCTGGCGGGCAAGAAATTCGAGATTGCCGAAGGGCTCCGTTTTATGTTTGTCGATTTTATTCAAAACATCGTTTTAAAAAGAAGAATTCCGGGCAGCAGTACCCGGAATTCTAGAACAACTTTACTCAGGAGGGAGGTAGCTTAAAGTTGTTTGTTAAGTTTATCGGTAAGCTGACTTTTCGGAACAGCTCCTACAGATTTGTCAACAATTTCTCCGTTTTTCAAAAAGAGAATCGTTGGAATGTTACGGATTCCAAATTTCGATGCTATTCCCGGATTGTGGTCTACATTCACTTTTCCGATCAATGCTTTTCCATCGTATTCTTTCGACATTTCCTCAACCACTGGTCCGATCATGCGGCATGGTCCACACCATTCTGCCCAAAAGTCAATCATTACAGGTTGATCTGATTTTAGAACCAGTTCTTCGAAGTTTGCGTCGGTAATTTCAGTTGCCATTGTTTTATATTTTTTATTCAGTTTAAAAATAAATGTTTTAGTTCCATTGCCAAAATCCTGCCGTTTAAAATAATGCGACAGATTGTCATCCTAATCCTTATTGAAACAACTTTTGGACTTCATTTTTGGCGAAATTGATGGCCTGGTCAGAAGGCATTTTGTCAATTTTTTGTCCGATTTCAAAAATCGCCGCACTTAACTCCAATCCCGTTGCATCATTACCCAGATTTGCTCCTGCAATATTGATCATGCGAATGGTTTCTTCTTTGGCATTTTTTAACAAGATCCAGCAGTTGTGCGATACGTAAACCTGTTGGGTCATGTTGTGTTCGTATTCTTCTCGAATTACACGAACAAGTTCAGCCTGAAAAAGTTTAGCACTCATTCCGGGCTTGTAGGTTCTCATTAGCAAATTATTCGGTGAAATCCGCTCCAGAAATAAAACCACGCGCTCGTAAGCCTGAAGTCGTAAAGGAAGAACTGTTTTTTGCGTTTCTGCCTGTATTTCTTTTAACTGACGTTCCGCGCTTTTTTCGAGGTATTGCTTAAATAAAAGGTAGGCTGTGAGAAATACGATAGCACTGGGCAAAATGATCTTCAGCAGATCCAAAAAATCCTCCATATCCGGTTGTTGTTTATGCAAAGATGCCAAAAAAGCACCGATCACCGGTGATGAAAGGCTGATAAAAATGCTAACAATTCGATCTGATAATGTTTGTAATTATTTGTTTTTCAGCGTCCTGAATTATTCTTTCAACATTTAACCCTTTTTCCTCTTCTTTTCCCCGTATTTTCTAGGCTTTGGGCTTGATTTTGTCTACATTTGCACCCGCAATTATGCAGGCCTTTCCGGTAAGGCTTTCGTTTAACTTCTCTTGTTGGCCGGACAACGAGATACAAGTAAAAAGCCACAATGGCAGAAAAATCGACCGCAACAAACGTTGCACCAGACCCAAATTTCGACTGGGTTGCTTACGCAGACAAAGGTTATGTGTACACTTCCGATGAAAAAGACAAAGTTGGAAAGATGTATGATGACACGCTTACTTCAATCGTGGAGAAAGCAGTAACTGAAGGTTCTGTTGTAGCTATCACTAAAAAAGAGGTAGTAATCAACATCGGTTACAAATCAGAAGGTGTAGTTCCTCTTTCAGAGTTCCGCTACAATCCAAATCTGAAAATCGGAGAAAAAGTAGTTGTATTCGTTGAGTCTACCGAAGACAAAAACGGTCAGCTGATCATCTCTCACAAAAAAGCGCGCATGTTCCACGCATGGGAACGTGTAAACGAAGCGCTTACAAAAGACGAAATCATCACAGGTTATGTGAAATGTCGTACTAAAGGTGGACTTATCGTTGACGTATTCGGATTGGAAGCATTCCTTCCAGGTTCGCAAATCGATGTTAAGCCAATCCGCGATTACGATATTTTCGTTGGTAAAAACATGGAGTTCAAAGTGGTTAAAATCAATCACGAATTCAAAAACGTTGTTGTATCGCACAAAGCGCTTATTGAAGCTGAACTCGAAGAGCAGAAAAAACAAATCATCAGCGGACTTGAAAAAGGTCAGGTTCTTGAAGGAACCGTTAAAAACATTACATCATACGGTGTATTCGTTGACCTTGGTGGTGTTGATGGTCTTATTCACATTACAGACCTTAGCTGGGGTCGTGTTAATCATCCTGAAGAAATCGTTAAACTCGATGAGAAAATCAACGTGGTTATTCTTGATTTCGATGATGATAAAAAACGTATCGCACTTGGTCTTAAACAACTTACTTCACATCCTTGGGATGCCCTTGATGCTAACATCAAAGTGGGTGATACCATCAAAGGAAAAGTGGTTGTTCTTGCCGACTACGGAGCATTCATTGAAATTGCACCGGGCGTAGAAGGATTGATCCACGTTTCTGAAATGAGCTGGAGCCAACACCTTCGTTCAGCGCAGGACTTCCTGAAAGTTGGAGATGAAGTTGAAGCAGTAGTTCTTACCCTCGATCGCGATGAGCGTAAAATGTCGCTGGGTATGAAACAACTTAAACCAGATCCATGGGCTGAAATTGAAGCAAAATATCCTACCAATTCCCGTCACACTGCCACTGTACGTAACTTCACCAACTTTGGTGTGTTTGTAGAGCTGGAAGAAGGAATCGATGGATTGATTCACATCTCAGACTTAAGCTGGAGCAAAAAAGTAAAACACCCTTCTGAATTCTGCAAAATCGGAGATAAAATCGATGTTGTTGTACTCGAACTCGACAAAGAAAACCGTCGCTTAAGTCTCGGTCACAAACAACTCGAAGAAAATCCATGGGATGTATTCGAAACCATCTTTACCGAAGGTTCAGTACACGAAGGAACTGTTGTTACTGTTAATGATAAATCAGCTACAGTTGCTCTTCCTTATGGTGTTGAAGGTTATGCGCCTGCAAAACACATCCGTAAAGAAGATGGTTCCAATGCTAAAGTTGAAGACAAACTTCAATTCATGGTAACCGAATTCAATAAAGAAGGTAAGAAAATCGTTGTTTCTCACACTGCAACTTTCGATTCTTCAGTAGTTGAAGAGAAAGTGAAAAATGCAGCTCGCGGTGGTGCTAAAAAAGGTGCCGCAGCAGGGAACACGACTTCTAAAGCCGTTAAGGAAATCAATTCCAACATCGAAAAAACCACACTTGGTGACCTCGATGCTTTGGCAAACCTGAAATCTGAAATGGAAAAAGGAGAAAAGAAATAATCCTTTAACTGAATACTAAAAAGTCCGCTCTAATTTATGGAGCGGACTTTTTTTTTGACCAAAAATGGTTATATTGTATGGCCAAACCATGAAGGAAAAGTTCAAAATAGCCATTTTAGAAGAGGGTATTCTGGAAAATACTGTCCTCGAAGATTGCCACATCGATGCCGAAGATATTCATGCCATTAAGGCGGAGAATATGCGGTTGATGAAGGACAAACTTTATGGTATTTTAGTGGTTTCGGAACCTGGAACTACTATTTCTGCAGAAGCACGACGCCTCTCGGCTTCTTCCGATTTTCAATTGAACACGGTAGCAAAAGCCATTTTGGTTCGCGATTTACCCCAACGAATCATTGGGAATTTTTACCTCACATTTAACAAGCCTGCCATTCGCACAAAAGTCTTTAGTGATCGGGAAAAGGCGATGGAATGGCTTCGGTCCGAATTGAAATCGACCAACCGTAAACCGGTATTGGGTGCCGTTTGTTTATAATTTTAAAGTGCTGGAGTAGGACAATTTCTCTTATATTTGTCCAACCTTCTTTCCGATGAAGCCTAACGAAATAGTCAACAGTCAGCTTTTTTCTTTACTCATCAACAGGCTTTGTTTTCAATTAATCGAAAATCACGGAGATTTTTCTGATTCTGTAATCATCGGTTTGCAACCACGCGGTATTTATTTGGCCAATCGCATAAAACATCGTTTAGAAGAAATTACAGGAACACAAATTCAAACCGGAGCGCTCGATATTACATTCTACCGCGACGATTTTCGCAGAAGGGACATTCCTTTATTACCCAGTGTAACGAATATCGATTTTATCATCGAAGGCAAAAAAGTGATTTTGGTGGACGATGTGTTGTATACCGGAAGAACCGTTCGTTCCGGATTGGATGCGCTAATTGCTTATGGTAGACCTAAAAAAGTAGAGCTACTAACATTGATTGATCGCAGGTTTACACGGCAGATTCCCATTCAGGCAGATTATGTGGGGAAATGGGTCGACTCACTTCATTCGGAACGTGTTTCGGTAGAGTGGGCAGAAACGGAAGGAGCAGATAAAGTGATTTTATATACAGAGAAAGAAAATGAATAAGCACTTAAGCGTTGATCATTTACTCGGCATCAAAGATCTTCTACCGGAAGATATTGAAATCATATTTCAAACGGCCGACAGTTTTAAACAGGTGATCAATCGTCCGATTAAAAAAGTGCCATCACTTCGTGACATTACCATTGCGAATCTCTTTTTCGAAAATTCAACCCGTACAAAACTTTCGTTTGAACTTGCAGAAAAACGCTTGTCGGCCGACATTGTCAATTTCTCTGCATCCGGATCATCGGTAAAAAAGGGCGAAACTTTAATTGATACGGTAAATAATATTCTGGCCATGAAAGTGGATATGGTGGTGATGCGCCACGCCACTCCGGGGGCTGCACTGTTCCTTTCTAAACATGTGGATGCACGCATTGTGAATGCCGGCGACGGTACGCATGAACATCCAACGCAAGCTTTGCTGGATGCTTATTCCATTCGTGAACGGTTGGGAAGTGTAGCAGGAAAAAAGGTGGTGATTGTGGGTGATATTCTTCACTCTCGGGTGGCCATTTCGAACATTTACTGCCTTCAAAAGTTGGGTGCAGAAGTCATGGTTTGTGGTCCCACCACACTAATTCCCAAATACATTCGCGATCTGGGTGTAAAAGTGGAGCACGACTTGAAAAAGGCCCTGGCCTGGTGCGATGTGGCCAATATGTTACGAATTCAGCTGGAACGACAGGATATCAAGTATTTCCCTTCACTCCGTGAATATTCCATGTTGTTTGGTTTAGATATGACCTTGCTCAAAAGTTTACCGAAGGAAATCGTGGTGATGCACCCGGGACCCATTAACCGGGGAGTGGAAATCACCTCCGAGGTGGCCGACAGCGAGCAATCGGTTATTCTGGATCAGGTAGAAAACGGGGTGGCTATACGAATGGCTGTCATCTACCTCCTGGCCGCAAAAATCAGGAGTTAAGCAGCTTGAGCCACATTATTTTGCTCCACACCCTTTCAATTTCGTAGAATGATTTTTTCTGTCTATATTTAACATTCAAACTTTGGATATGAATTTTGAAGTAAACACCCACGATAAATACGTTTTGATCCGCTCCAAAGTGGAAAAACTCGATACCACGCATGCACCTGAGTTGAAGTCACTCATGGTTTTGCATAACAAAGAAGGTGTACGAAACCTGATTTTGGATCTTGCAGAAACACGCTATTGCGATTCATCCGGATTGAGTGCTATTTTGGTGGCCAATCGTTTATGTAAAGGTTCCGAAGGATCTTTTGTTTTAACCGGCTTACAAGAACCGGTAATGAAATTGATTACCATTTCCCAATTGCACAATGTACTCAGTATAACTCCCACCGTAAGTGAAGCGTCTGATTTAATTTACATGGAAGAAGTTGAGCGTGATTTAAATAATGAAAACTAATCGTTACATGAAGAAAATTTTACTTTTCGTTTCGTTTATTGCTGCCGGTTTTAGTGCTTCTGCACAATGTACTCCGGATATGAGCGTAGCCGGTGATGCCGGAATTCATCCAGACAGCGCACAGAATTTTGCAGTGGCTTATGTGGGCACTCCTTACGGACAAACCGTAACTGCCGTTGTACCTGCAGATACCTGTGCACAGGTTTTACCTTTGCCATTGCCATGCACTACGTTGTCGTTCGACAGTATCGTAGTAACTTCAGTAACCGGATTACCTCCGGGATTTGTTTTCACATGTGCTGTTCCTAACTGCGCATTTCCGGGTAATTCCATCAATTGTGCGATTATTACCGGTACCGCACAACCAGGTGATGAAGGCGTATATAACTTAACCATTGCATTGGATGCATACGTTGGTGGTTTCGGAGTTCCGAATAGCTTCACACTCGATTATTATAAAATCGTAGTGTTGCCTGCCAATAGTGTAGATGAAGTTGCTGCTTCTACATTTTCTATCAGCCAGAATCAACCTAATCCATTCGATGAAACAACTTCCATTGTACTGGAAACCGGAATTTCAGGTAATGTTCAATTGGAAGTATTCAATCTGTTGGGTCAACCTGTTTACAACAAACAGATCGCCGTTAACAAAGGGAAAAATACAATTACAATCAATGGTTCAGGTATTCCTTCAGGAACGTATATGTACAAAATTTCCGATGGAAAACGCACCCTCACCAAGCGCATGATTATCGCACATTAATCCATAAAATTATAGGAAGACCGTTCGAAATGAACGGTCTTTTTTTTTCATGAAGTTTGAAGTCACCATACTCGGATCCGGTTCATCGACTCCTTCACTGCGAAGGAATCCGGCCTCTCAATTGGTCAATATCCAGGAGAATTATTTTCTGGTAGATTGTGGCGAAGGAACACAACTGCAAATGCGCAAATACAAAGTCAAATTTCAGCGCATTAATCACGTTTTTATTTCCCATTTGCATGGCGACCACTACCTAGGTTTAATCGGATTGTTGCAGAGTATGCATTTGCTCGGAAGGAAAAACGAACTGCATATCTATGCGCATCCCGATCTTAAGGAGATGATTGATTTGCATATGAAAATATCGCATACACGTTTGACCTATACCATACAATTTCATCCGCTGAGCTACGATCAACCCCAGGTTATTTTTGATAATAAAATGCTGGAGGTTTCTACGGTTATTCTTAAGCATCGTATTCCTACCTGCGGATTTGTTTTTCGTGAAAAGCAAAAGCTTTTACCCATTAGTTCCGAAGCATTAAAAACCTACAGCATTCCGGTTTATGCATTACCCGGAATAAAAGAGGGGAAAGATTTTATTACCGGTGAGGGAAAAGTAATTCCGAATAAAGAACTCACGCTGGCACGACCGGCATCGTATTCCTATGCTTATTGTTCCGATACCATTTATCACGAAAAAATAATTGATTCAATTCAAGGTGTGGATGTGTTATTTCATGAAAGCACATTTACTTCGGAACTGAATGATCGGGCAAAAGAAACATTTCATTCAACGGCTGCACAAGCTGCAACGATAGCTTTAAAGGCGGGAGTAAAACGATTGGTGCTTGGACATTTTTCCGTGCGCTATCATGATATGGATCGCTTTATTACGGAGGCCAGGGAAGTATTTCCCGCAACGGAGATTGCAGAAGATGGATTAACCATTACAATTTATCCTTAATCAACATAAAGTAGAAGCGTGATCTATTTTAGTTCCTCGCAAAAATTCTTCAATGGTCATTTTCTTTTTACCGGCTTGCTGTAATTCTTTTAACAGCAAGGAACCATCTGAAGTGAATACACGCAAATAGCTTTTATCATCGGTTTCAATACTGCCCGGTTTTCCGCATTTCGAATCTTTTTCGCTGCTGAAAATTTTTAACGTATTGTCTTCTTTGTTGACTTGCTTCCAAATGGAAAAAGCAGCAGGGTAGGGGGAGAGTCCTCGGATTAAATTATATACTTCCGTTGTAGAACGATTCCAATTGATATGGCAATCCTCTTTAAAAATTTTAGAAGCAGATTTAAGTGTAGTTCCTTCCGTTATTAAGGATTCCTGTGGTGTGGAAGAACTCTTGCCATCCCGAATAGCCGTAACGGTTTTTACGAGTAATTCTGCACCGGTTACCATGAGTTTATCGTGAAGTATTCCGGCTGTATCTGTATCGGAAATTTCTACTTTTCGTTGTTCAATGATATGTCCCGTATCAATTTCCTGGCGAATAAAAAAAGTGGTGACTCCACT
Source organism: Flavobacteriales bacterium (assembly GCA_019694795.1). Classification (NCBI taxonomy): domain Bacteria; kingdom Pseudomonadati; phylum Bacteroidota; class Flavobacteriia; order Flavobacteriales; species Flavobacteriales bacterium. The sequence continues at coordinate 49,362 of JAIBBF010000005.1, forward strand.
TTCCTTTTCGCCATTGATTACTGCCCAGTTGATCGGAGCAGCGCCACGGTATTGCGGAAGTAAAGAGGCGTGTAAATTGATGGTTCCGTATTTCGGCATATTCCAAACCATTTCGGGAAGCATACGAAAGGCAACCACTACAAATAAATCGGCATTTATTTCTTTTAATGCAGCAATGAATTCCGGGTCTTTTAATTTTTCCGGTTGCAATACGGGAATATGATTTTCAAGTGCAAATTCCTTAACAGCAGAAGGAGTGAGTTTTTGTCCACGTCCCGCAGGTTTATCCGTTGCAGTTACAACCGCAGCAATTTCGATTCCTGAATTTTTTAAACTACGCAATCCCTCTACTGCAAATTCAGGAGTGCCCATATATACAATCTTAAAGCCCATCAGATTTTAATGTTTTTCCAGTTACCTTTTTGTATGTAATATAAACAAGCAAACAACATCATTCCGAAATAAACATATTCCAGGCACCATACAATGGTGATGGGTTGCGGATATTGAACGGCAAGTAACCATGCTCCAAATAAATAAATACCAATCGAAATGGCCTCAATACGAAATGCTGTTTTCGAATCGCCTGCTCCTGAAATGAGATTCAATAAGGGAGAAGTAACTGCCAGTAGAAACATTGCACCCGTTACAACCTGTAAAGTGTAGGCAGCGTCTCCAAGTATTGCGTTGTTTTCGGATATAAACGGAATCACCAGTGCAGGGAAAAAGATATTGGAGAAGGTGAAAAGAAAGGAGGCGATTAAATTAAGAATGACAATTTTTCGCACGGTCGGAATCACTTCATTGGTTTTTCCTTCTGCAATTAAATGCGAAACAAAGGTTCGGGTTGCCGATCCAATTCCTAAAACCGGAATTAATGCAATGAGATAAAACATCCGGATGATTTGCGAAATTTCTAAATCGTGCGGCCCCATTTGCTCAATGAAAAAGAAAAAAATGGTCCAGGTTCCTGTACTGATCGCTCCCTGCAACATCAAAGGCCACGATAAAATCATGATTTCACGAATGCGTTGCCACTGGATATGAAATGGACGAATCAACAAATAGGTTTTGGCCTGTTTATCGTTGATGGTATAAAGAATGACAAATACAAGAGCAAGAATTTCCGAAAGAACAGTGGCTAGTGCAGCACCTTTTAATCCCATTGGTTCAAATCCGAAATTCCCAAAGATCATTCCATAATCCAGCAACACATTTCCAATAGCAGTGATCAGTGTGTAATACATAATCATTCGCGTTTTGGCAATGCCTGAATAAAAAGACTGGAAGGCTAATGTTGGAATGGCAACTATAAATCCATAAGAGCGAACCGATAAGAATTCCTGCATTTTTATCAGGGTCGACGGATCATTTACAATGGGAGGAAGAAATAAAACGTTAACCAGTAAAAGCAATACGGTAAAAATCACACCAGTGATGGCGAGTAAGAAAAAGGTCTGACGAAAAAGATCTCCGGCTTCAGTAAAATGTTTTTCTCCATCGCGACGCGCAATCAAAACCTGAGCACCGTTGGAAATTCCGGTGGCGAGCATAAAGAGGGTGACATACAACATTCCTGCATTTCCACTCGCGTTGAAATCGATGGAACCTACACGATTAAGAAAAGCGGAGTCGGTAATAAGGACCGTAAACTGAACAAAAACGCCAATCATAATCGGTGATGCAACCGACAAAATTTTGCTATATGATAAACTGCTTTTCTCCATCAGTCAATAGCAATCACTAAGCCTTTTAAATATTCTCCTTCGGGATGGAAAATGGAAACCGGGTGATCGGCGGGTTGATGCATACGATGAAGTATTCTCACGTTTCTTCCTGCGTTAATGGCTGCCGACATCACCGCTCCGGTGAATAATTCCATATCGATAACTTGCGAACAGGAAAAAGTAAAAATTAATCCGCCCGGTTTAATCTGACGGATGGCTTCTTCGTTGAGTCGACGATAGCCCTGAATGGCGTTATGTTTTGCCGATAAATGTTTTGCAAAAGCAGGTGGATCCAAAACAATGATGTCGTAATCCTTTTCAATATTTCTTAAATAGGGAATAGCATCTGCAACGATGGATTTGTGTTGTGCTCCTTTATTCGTTAATGCAATATTGGTTTCGGTTAATTCAATCGCTTTTTTAGATGAATCGAGCGAGTGAACTTCCTTTGCATTGTTTTGTAGTGCATAAACTGAAAATCCTCCTGAATAGCAAAACGTGTTCAGGATTTTTTTTCCATTGGAATATTCGCCTAATAATTTTCGGTTTTCACGCTGGTCGATAAAAAATCCGGTTTTTTGTCCGCTTACCCAATCCACCGCAAAACGATGTCCGTTCTCCATTACCTCTTTTCCCGAAATCTCATCGCCAAATAAAAATTCATTTTTTTCCGATACCCCTTTGGATAAGGTTTCACTGCTTTTATCGTAAACCGAAATTAATTTTTCTCCAAATGCGGCCTTCAGTGCATTAACGATATGTTCCCTTTCACGAAACATGCCGGTGGAGTGACATTGCACCACGCAAACACCGTCGTAATAATCGATCACTAATCCAGGTAATCCATCGCCCTCGCCGTGTACCAGTCGAAATACATTGGTAGATCCACCCGGAAACAATCCAATTCGCTTGCGAACCTCTAATGCAGCAGCTATTTTTTCGTTCCAGAAGTCACGATCCGGAAACAAATTCCCAAAACGGAGCATACGAACCGTAATACTTCCGGTTTGGAAATGACCATATCCCAGCGTTTTTCCACTCTTTTCTCTCACTTCAACGATGTCGCCTTCAGAAGGCTGTCCTTTAGTGTCGGAAATGGCTCCGGAAAACACCCAGGGGTGAAATCTCAGTAAGGATCTTTCCTTACCGGCTTTTAAGGTGATAATGGCATGCATATTGAAGTGCAAAACTAAACAATTGCGCGACATTCTGTTTTTACTAATCGATTTAGAATCCTTATGTTTGCAACCCCGAAATGAAACTGCTTGCGTCCATAACCGTTTTCTCACTGGTAACATTATTCTATTCCTGCAGCGGAGAGGATAATTCCGGGACTAATCCGTCGAATACCATCAAGTTGACCGACACCACCCTGGCAACCGACGAAGTAGTGGTAGATTCTGCACTATTTTCAGACCGGCCATCAACCGAAGAAATGTTGGAATCCTTTGAATACTGCAAGGAAAATGCAGAGAATTCTATGACCTGCAAATATTTTATTGCGAAAGCTATTTGCTGGTACTACGATATCACCGATTTTGAAACGGAAGACGGAAGATATGTCGATTTCGAAGAGATTCGTCCGATTGTATTGTCCTCCAAAGCATGGCACCTGGCCGGACCCGCATCCAGTCAGTCGGCTCTCGATGCTGCCATGAATGCTGCGAATGAAGGAAAGGCTGCAATTGCTATCAGCGAAAGAGATAAATACGGTCACGTTGTTTTAATTCTTCCCGGTAAAGGAGAAAAAGCACCTGCATGGGGCGGTTTAACCTGTCCGAATGTTGCCAGCTTCTTTATGGTTCCCGGTTTGGAGCCGTTTGTGGATAAATCCATGGCCTATGCATGGAATTCACCCGACGGAATTCAGGTTTATGTTCGCGATTGATTTGCCTATCTTGGCAAAAAAAATCAAATGAAAACAGAAGCTCAGGTTTTAGCAGAAATGCTGGATTACAACCGTAAACAAACCATCGGTTATTTTAATAAAATTTCTCCGGATCAGTATACGCGTTCTTTTGAAGTGAACGGTAAAACACTCAATTCACCATTGTGGATCATCGGACATCTGGCGGTTACTGAAAATTATCTATGTCTTCGCTCAACGGGTGCAGAAATTGTGCGCTTCTCCTGGGCAAAACAATTCGGACTTGGCGCTGCCTTACCATCAGAATCAGAATATCCTGCCGCTTCAGAAATCCTTGAAATATTTCACGCAGTGCACGAAGCATCCATGAGAAAAATCATGTCACTGAGTGATGAAGAACTTCTTCAGGTAAATGCTTCAGGGATGAAGTTTGGAGGAGATGATTCTGTCCGGACCATTGTACGTCACGCCATTGCACATGAAGGTCAGCATGCAGGTCATTTAGGTTGGTTGTGTAAGTTAAATGGTGTAAAAACCATATAAAAGTGATAAAAGTCGTATTGCACTTTTGCAAGCTTGTCTATTTTGCAGCCATTAACCCAAGATTCTTTTTATGTTTAATCGAATAGTTGTTACTCTTTTTGCCAGTGGAATTTTTCTGTTTTCCTGCGGCGAAAAAGAGAAGGGTATTCATCCCGAACGAAAAGCACTCACCGAGTTTGTTTATGGAAGCGGAAGCATTCGTGCTGCGGAAGAATACAAAGTATATTCCACTGTTTCCGGTATCGTTGATGAGATTTTTCCTGAAGAAGGGGATACGCTTCAATTGGATCAACTCATTGCCAGAATTAAGAGTGATAATACCGGGTTAAATGAGATGAATTCCAAAATTGCCTGGGATTTTGCGCGCGAAAATTATGATCCTAATTCTTCTGCAATGCAAGAATTAAAACTGGCCATTGTTACAGCCGAAACCAGGTTCAAACGCGACTCGGTTAATTTTATCCGCTTTAAAAATCTGAAAGAAAATGATGCCGTTTCCGAAAATGATTTTGAGCAGGCTAAACTCGCTTTCGATTTATCGGCGAATACATTGATTTCTGCACGCAAACGATATGAAACAGCATTGCGTCAGTCGAAAACGGAAATGCAACGTGCAGAGAATGTCTATAAGATGAGTGCGAATAATAAGAAGGATTTCGAATTGCGCAGTAGAATGAATGGTCGGGTGTATGCGATTTACAAGCAAAAAGGAGAATTGGTCCTGCCTCAGGAACCCATTGCATTGATCGGTGAAAGTTCCAATTTTCTGGTTCAGCTTCTGATTGATGAAATGGATATTGCTAAGATTAGAATCGGACAAGAAGTTTTAGTCAGCATCGACACCTACGGCGATGAAGTTTTTCATTGCAGAATCTCGAAAATTTATCCCATGCTTGATGAACGTTCGCAAACATTTAAGGTGGAAGCTCAATTTGAAAAAGCACCTGAAGTCCTTTATCCGGGATTAAGTCTGGAAGGAAATATTTTAGTGAATGAGAAAAAAGATGCACTCGTTATACCTAAATCTTACCTCATCAATAAAAAGTTTGTTCGTCTGGAATCCGGCGAAGAAAAAGAAATAAAAACGGGATTATCGAACATGGAATATGTCGAAGTACTGGAAGGCCTCGATGAGCAATCGACCATTCTTAAACCTGTGGTGGAATAATGAGGTATAAACTTATTTTTCTGATTGCCCGAACTCATTTAATGTCGCGGATTAAACAATCGCTTATTGCGGCGTTGGGTGTGACATTCGGTATTGGTGTTTACATCGGCATGATCGGGTTTATGACCGGACTCAATAAGTTAATGGACGATTTGATGTTGAATAACACACCACACATTCGTTTGTATAATGATTTAAAAGTTGAACGTTCTGCAATCGGAGCGCGGGTTGCAGATTTTGAAAAGAGTGTTTTGGTTGTACATCATCAGCGTCCTAAAGATGCGAAGCGGAATATCCGGAACTCATTAGAGATTATTTCCGAATTAAGAAAAGATCCCCGTGTTTTAGGCGTTGCACCGCGATTAAGTACGCAAGTGTTTTATGATTTTGGATCGGTTCAGTTAAACGGATCTATATTAGGAATAGAAGTGTATGAAGAAAATAAACTGTTTAATCTTTCAGATAATCTGCTGGAGGGAGAATTATCTTCTCTGGCTACCGAAAATAATGGCGCAGTGATTGGGGTTGGACTCGCTAAAAAATTATCGGTTGGAGTGGGGGATCGGATCAATTTGACTTCTTCCACCGGTGTTCAGTTTCAATTAAAAGTGGTTGGTATTTTTCAAATTGGAATTTCTGCCATTGATGATGTACAAGGATACTCAACACTTAAAACGGCGCAAAAATTATTGGGGAAAAACAAAGATTATATTTCCGATATCAACATTAAGTTGCACGACATCACCAAAGCGAAAGAATTAGCCGCCGAATATGCACGTCGGTTTGAAGTTACAGCTGTCGACTATAAAACCGCCAATGCGCAAATGGAGTTGGGGATGAATGTGCGGAATATTATGACCTATGTAGTTGGCGTAGCATTGTTGATTGTAGCAGGATTTGGGATTTACAATATTCTAAATATGTTTATTTTCGAAAAAATGGATGATATCGCCATTCTGAAAGCTACCGGGTTTTCGACCAGCGATATTCATAGGATTTTTATTTCGGAAGCTTTAATAACAGGATTGGTTGGAGGAGTATTGGGATTGCTGGTTGGATTTTTAATTTCCTATGGTATCGACAATATTCCATTTGAACAGGATTTTATGCCTACACTTAAAACCTTCCCCGTGAATTACGATCCGAAATATTATATTATTGGAATTGTATTTGCGCTGGCTACTACTTTTCTTGCAGGATACTTGCCTGCACGTAAAGCAGGAAAAATTGATCCGGTAGAAATAATCAGAGGAAAATGAGTTTGGTACTTGAAGCAAAAAATATCGTCAAATATTTTCATGATCCTGCCGATTTTCAGGTGCTGAAAAATGTATCGCTCGATGTGAAAAAGGGAGAGTTCGTTTCCATCATGGGGAAATCCGGTTGTGGGAAATCTACCTTGTTGTATATTTTGTCGACCATGGATACCGATTATCAGGGTGAATTGCGATTGGATGGCGAATTGGTGTCGGGGAAAACGGTGGACGAATTAGCAAAAATCAGAGGTCAGAAAATTGGATTCGTTTTTCAGTTTCATTATTTATTACCGGAATTTTCAGTATTGCATAATGTCATGATGCCCGCCATGAAACTGAATCTGAAATCGGAAGAAGAAATCAGAATGGATGCATTAAATAAACTGGATTTATTGGGGATAAAAGAACAAGCCGATAAAAAATCGTATCGATTATCGGGCGGACAAAAACAGCGTGTTGCCATTGCACGTGCCTTGATCAATGATCCAATGATTATAATGGGCGATGAGCCAACAGGAAATCTTGATTCGAAAAATGCCAATGTGGTTTTTGAAATTTTGCGCGAACTTTCAACTACCCGCGGACAATCCATGATCATTGTAACGCATGATCCCGACTTCGCTGCAAAAACAGATCGGATTATCGATATGGCCGACGGTGAAATTGTAAAATAAAAAAGCCCCGAAATTTTCGGGGCTTTTTTATGAATGCGGATTTCTTATTTCAACAGACTAACATGTCCGTAATATGTTTTTTGTTGTCCGGTTAACTGATCAACCAATTTGATTTTCCAAACATAAACATCTTGTTTCGACATTTTCCCTTTGTAAGTTCCGTTCCAACCTACAGTTGGTGTATGTCCTTCGTGAATTAATTCACCCCAACGGTCGAAGATGTAGAAATCATATTTATTCGGATCAGGATCTACACCGTTAATAATCGGTAAGAAGATATCGTTGATTCCATCACCATCCGGTGTAAATGCATTTGGAACGTAGATGAGAAGCTCATCATAAATGGTTACAAACTGACAAGCGGTATCTGTACATCCGAATTGTGAAATGGCAACCTGACAAACTTCGTATACTCCAGGGAATCCACCAGGGAAGGTAAAGCTTGGATTTTGATCGGTGCTTGTTCCCAACGTATCGAATGTCCATAAGAAAGTACTTGCACCAGAACTTTGATCGGTAAAGTTAACGCTTGGAGAAAGTACAGTTGGTTGTAATGGAGCGTAACTGAAATCGGCCACAGGTATATCGTAAACACAAACTGCATCTACAATGGTTGTATCCGAAATACATCCGTCCGGAGAAGTAATTTGAAGTGTTACATCATAGCAACCAGGCGTGTTGAATGTTTGAGTTACACTTGCACAGTTGTTGGATGTTCCAAGTGCTCCTAAATCCCAAAGACAGTTGCCGCCAATTTGACCAACAGGTGTTGTATTTACCAATGTAGTTGTAAATGGTGCACAACCTGCAGCCGGTGTAGCAACGAAGTTAACGCTTGCTGGCGTATAGAAACCAACGTTAACCGACATGTAAAGTGTATCGTTACAAACGTCGAACGACATTACATCATAGGTGGTAGGAACAGTTGGAGTAACGGTAGTTGTTTGTGTAGAATCTCCGGATGACCATACGTAGAAATATCCGGGTAAACCTTGCGAACCTTGTGCGCCCAATGTTACCGATGAGCCGGGACAAATCAATGTATCCGGACTAACGGTTAATGTGTAGAGCGGATAAACATCAACAACTGCACTTGTGGTTGGAGAAACGCAACCGTTGGCATCTGTAGCAAATACATCATAGGTAGTTTGTGTGGTTTGTGTAACATACACCGATGATGAAGTTGAAGCTGTACCTGTCCATGTATACGAATATGGAGGCGTACCACCCATACCTAATGCGATAAGATTAAATTCTCCGCCATTACAAGAAGTACCACCTTGAGGAGTCATGATATCGAGTACAGCAGGTTCCTGAACAGTAATAGTTGTATCAGCAAAACATCCATTCGCATCTGCGGCTTGAATGAAATAGGTTCCCGCACACACATTTGTAAATGAACCTGAAGCCTGGAATGTTGCTCCGTTGTCGGTACTGAAACTTGTAGCTGCCGGAGAGGTTACTGTAATTGTTCCGTCGCAAGCCGCATTACAGGTTACATCTGTTACTACAGTAGAAGTAATTATTACCTGAACAGGTTCAGTGATGGTAAAGGTGGTGTCGATAGAACATCCGTTGTCGTCTGAAATGGTAACAGAATAAGTACCATCACAAACTCCTGTTGCAGTTGCCTGAGAAGGACCAGCAATACCGTTCGACCAAATGAAGTGATATAATCCACTTACTGTTCCGCCGGCAGGGAAAGCCTGAATTTGTCCATCGCATACATCAAAACAGCTTGCGTTAACCGTTGCAAAACTTTGGAATACCAATGGAGTTGGTTCACTTACGATAGCCGTTCCTGTTACAGAACATCCATTGTTATCCTGAACTTCTAAGTTGTAAGTTCCTGCAGCAATAAAGTTATTGCTTGGGGATGCTGTAAATGTTGCACCTCCATCAAAACTATATTGATATGGAGCAGTTCCTCCTGCAGCAACTATGGTAAAGCTTCCTGTAAAATCATTATTACAAAGAAGGTTGGTTACGTTACTGCTCATTGTAAGAACAGCAGGATCCGTAAGTGTAAAGTTGAAGTTATCGGTACATCCATTTGCATCAGTAACGGTAGCGGTATGCGCTCCTGCACCTAAACCGGTGATGATATTCGAAGCTTGAGCAGCTCCTCCATCTACTGAAAACTGCAGAGGTGCTGTTCCGCCCGATACAAGAATTTCTGCCTGACCATCGGTTGATCCGTTACATAATGGATTTGTTCCAATCACCCCGGTGAGATCAGGTGAGCCGAGATCTGTTACAGTTACGGTTCCTGTAGCAGGACAGTTATTCGCATCTTCTACAACGATGTTATAGGTGTTTGCTGTTAAACTGTTAAATGTATTCGAAGCCTGGAAAGAAGTTCCGTTGTTGTCTGAATATTGATATGCACCTGTTCCTCCGTTTGCAGTAATCGAAATACTTCCGTTGGCTCCACCGCAAGTGCTGGATGTTGGAGTTGCAGTGAAGGTAACCTGTGTAGGTTGTGAAAGTGCTTGCGGAATCATCAGGTTACAACCATTCACATCTTTAATTACCACAGAATAGTTTCCTTGTCCTAATCCAGTAAACGTAGAAGAAGTTTGGAATGTTAAACCATTATCTGAAGAATACTGGAATGCCGGTGTACCTCCGTTTGCATTTACTACAATAGAACCATCTGTTCCGTTGAAGCAATTTGGATCATCCGGTGTAAGTGTTGCGGTAATGGCAGCAGGTTCAGTGATGATAGCGGTGTTGGTCATTGTACAACCATTCGCATCTGTTACACAAACGGTATAAGTTGCAGCAGCTAATCCAAAGAAAGAAGAGAATGCTTGCGATGTAGCACAGTTATTATTGGAGTATTGGTAAGGTGCAATACCACCCACGGCACCAATCGATAATGTACCGGAGTTGTTTCCGTTACAAGTAAGATTCGTGTGGTTTTCTGATACTACAATTTGTGTTGGTTGTGTAATGGTTGCTGTTGCAGTTTGCAAACATCCATTCGCATCTTTTACCACCAAATTGTAAGTTCCTGCCGCTAATCCTGTAAAGGATAAACCAGCCTGGAAAGTCGTACCTCCATTAATTGAATATTGATATGGAGCAGTTCCTCCACTTGGCGCATTGAACGTGATGCTTCCGTTGCTTCCGCCAAAACAAGATACGTTGGTGGTAGCTTGTGTATAAACGATAGCTGGAGGTGCAGTAACGTTGAACGTAACTACATACACACAAAATCCCTGGTCGGTCATTGCAATCGCATGTGATCCGTCGCAAAGTCCGGAGAAATCTCCCGATCCCAATTGTGTTTGTGATCCATTATCGAGGTCGTAAGAAATGGACCCGAATCCACCGGTTGCTATGGTAGAAACCGTTCCGTCGCAAGCGCCCGGACAAGTAGCATCGGTTACAAAGTTCAATACACCATTCATCTGAATATCGTTTACCCCAACGAAGTAGGTTTCCTGACATCCATGCGCATCGGTAACTAAAATTTCATAAGCACCTGCAGTGAGGTTTTGGAATAATCCGTTTGGATCGGAAAATCCTGCGGTAACGTTATTGTAAGTATAAGGTGCAAATCCGCCTGAAGCTACAACCTGGAAGTTACCATCATTAAATCCACAGTTCGAAGGATCCGTGAAAACAGTATCTACAGTGTAACCGGGAGGATTAGCTAAAGTTAAAGTTGCGGTTTGCTGACAACCATGCGCATCCTGAATAAGCATGTTGTGAACTCCTGCACAAAGATTGGTAAATGATGTGCTGGTTTGAAGTGCACCACCATCAATAGAAAACTGATAAGTTGGAGTACCACCGGTGCTGGTTGCAACAACAACCTGACCATTGCAAATTCCATTACAAATCGGATTGGTTGGTGTATAAGTAGCAGCAAGAACGGCAGGTTGAGTAATACCTACGTTGGAGTTTACCTGACAACCATTCGCATCTTTCACAACGACGTTGATGGTTCCTGCACAAAGATTGGTAAGCACATTGCTCGCCTGGAATGTTGCACCGGCATTTCCTGAATATTGATAAGGAGGCGTTGCATTGGAAGCAGTTACGGTAATCTGACCATTACAATCGCCATTACATAATGCAGCAGTTGCTACCGTTGAAATGGTAAGCTGAGTTGGTTGTGTAATGGTGAATGTTACACTCGAAGTACAGTTGTTTACATCTGTTACTACTACTGTATAGTTTCCTGCAGTTAAACCGGAAAATGAATTCGAAGCTTGTGGAGGAGGGTTAGGACCAACAGCTGGATTTAAATCATAGGTATAAGGACCAGTTCCTCCGGAAATTCCAATCAGTGCTGCGCCATTAACACCTCCAGCACATGAAACGTTGGTTTGTGATGTTACCGTAGCAGTAGGTTGTGCTAAAGCATTAATGGTAATGGTAATTGGTGTTGAAATGGTACAACCATTGGCATCTTTTACAACCACGGTATAACTTCCAGGTAACAGGTTAGGGAAGGTTCCGCTAGATTGAAATGCTCCACCATTAATTGAATAGGTATAAGGAGCAGTACCACCTGAACCTGTAACGGTAACGCTACCATTGGCAAATCCACAGGAAGCAGCAACGGTTGAAGTAACTGTACCCGCAACAGCAGTAGGTTGGGTAATGGTAGAAGTTAAAGTAATCTGACATCCATTCGCATCTTTAACGATGATGGTGTAGGTTCCTGCAGTTAGACCGGTAAATGTATTTCCGGTTTGGAATGCACCACCATTTAAACTGTATTGTAAAGGAGCTGTACCACCAGCACCATTTACTACAATTTGTCCGTTATTTCCACCATTACAAGAAACGGCAGTTGGGGTTGCAGTTGCGGTAACGGCTGTAGGTTGTGTAACAGAAACAGTAGATGTTGCGGTACAACCACCGGTTGCGGTAACTGTAACCGTATAAGTTCCTGCGCAAAGACCGGAAGCTGTTTGAGAGGTTTGTCCACCGGGTGACCATAAATACGTGTAGGGTGGATTTCCACCTGTTGGATTTGCAGTTGCAGATCCGGTACATGCACCATTACATGTAACGGCCACAGCAGATGATGTTGTTGATAATGCAGATGGACCGGTTACGGTAACTGATGCCGTAGCTGTACATCCGTTAGCACCGGTTGCAGTAACGGTATATGTGCCCGGACAAACATTCGTCGGTGCGCCTCCACTTAATCCGCCTGACCATGCAAAGGAATAAGGAGTAACACCACCTGTAGTATTTAAATTAATAGATCCGTTACATCCACAAGTTGCATTAACTACTGTGGGATTTAAAACCGGAGCAGCTCCTGTTGAGGTTACGGTAATAGTTTGAGTAGTATTCGGTGTACAGGAAAGTGGATCCGTAACGGTTACCGTATAGGTACCTGGAGCCAGATTAGAAATAGAGGAGGTGGTTTGTCCACCGGGTGACCACAAATAGGAAAAAGGACCTTGTCCACCCGAAGTTGTAACACCTGCTGCACCATTGCTTTGTCCGCAGGTAGCAGGCGTCATACTTGGTGTTAAAGTAAGTGGAGGAATTACACAAGAGAAACTCTGATATCCCAAAAATAAACCGGAGTCATAATTCTGGTCACCGGCATCGGCAATGATAATTTTGATATGGTAAGTTTGACAAGGAGTTACGTTAATGCTTGCGGTTAATCCGTCAGTATAACCATCATATTGCATCACACCTGTTGTATTGGTGTTATAGTAGGCTGCATTAACTCCACCATTTACGTTATCGATACTTACTAATTGTCCGTTTGGAAGTCGCGCAAAGTTGTAATTGGTATAGTTTCCACCCAATGGATTCGGCCCGGTAATAAACATGCCGAAACCATCATTATACGAAGAAGAAACGAACTCTGGATATTCTTCTGATCCGAATACAAATGCAACATTAAACTGAGCACAGGTTGGAACCATATCAAATTCGAGGATACAGTTGTCGAACGATGGTGCCGGGCTACCTGCACCAGGTTGAGTGGTTAATTGCGGATCCGAAAAATCGAAACCGGCAACTGATGCTCCTGCAGAACCAGAATTGTTTGGTCCATCCGCTGCTGCTGCAGATCCTGTAGTTAAAAGGATACCACCATTGGTCATACCCACACCACCTGCGCCAAGGTTTCCTGACCAGGTTCCGTAGGCCGTTCCACCACAGTTAATGACTACGTTAGAAACTGTAATACCAGCTCCCACCAGGTTACTGATGATGGTATTGGCCGATCCGCCGGGGGTAACTGTAATTTGGGCTTGCGATGTAGGTGCCAATAAAATACCTGCGCTGAGGAATAAAGCAAATTTCATCGCGGAAATTTGCAAGGCACGAGAGAGAAGTCCTTTGACCATGCTTCTTTTTTGGGTTCGTTTGGGGATTTCAAAAGGAGTTTAATCCGCTTGAAATTAAGGCGCAAAATACTAAAGCTTTTGCATAGATAAGATGAGGTAAAGTACTTAAGGTTGCCTGAATTAGAATAAAAAATCAGATAATCTCAGATTCCTAAATCTATTTAGTTGACACTGGAATATTGCGTCTGATTTTTAAGTGGTTGGGTAGATGCAATGACTTACCTTGTTTAGCCTTTTTTTCAAAAATCAGGAATTAATCTACTAAATAACTGTGCTTTATTTAGATTTGAAGGCAATGAGAAAAGGAAATCGCACAGATTGGGAACGTTTTTCGGAGATTATGAACCGGGCATATGCTACAAATCCATCGGTGCTTTGGGTCTTAAAAAATGATTCTGTGTACCCTCGGCGTTTGCGCATCTTAACCCGTTATTGCTTTGAAAAAGGTCTGGCTAACGATGGAATTTGGTTTACCGAAGATTTTGCAGGGGTAAGTGTGGTGTTTGAATTGCAACATGAAAAACAATCCTGGAGATCGCTGTATTGGGAAATAGTATTGGCAATGAAAGGAATTACAATTCCCCGATTAAAAATGGTGATGAAACGCGATGCTCTGATTCGAAAAAAAAGAGATCCCCAAACCGGATTATATTTTTGGATGTATGCAGCTGATCCCGACAAAATGGATGGTGTTGCAGCACGAAAAATGCGTGATTACTTTTTTCATTGGGCAGATGAAAGCGGACAATTCATTTTAGCAGAAACATCGGTGCCCAAAAATGAACGCGTGTACCGTTATTCCGGATTTGAGACTTATGATGAATGGCGCGACGAAAAGAGTGAAATGATCACCTGGATGATGCGTCGTGCTCCACGGCCAAAGCAAAATTAGAAATAAGCGTTACCGGCTTCTTTGGAATTAATAATTAAACAAGGAACCTTCTGTTCATTGGTAATCATCGATTGCGCGAAAGTGTCGAACTGCGGCAATAAGCTATCCGAGAAATAGGCAATGGCATACATATCAGCTTTTGCTTTTTTACCGTATTCTAAAATACCCGTAGCGTTTTTCGATTTTGGAATAAACTCAATGAGATGATTAACATTTCGTTTTTCCATTTGCTTTTTAATCACATCAATGTAAATGCTGATTTTTTTACGCAACACGGCATCTGTTTCATTCGGAGCTAAGATGACCAATTCAGCATTAAAATCGAGTGCCAGATTAGCTGCATCGTTTAAAACCTGCAGACTTTCTGAGGTTAAATCGATGGCTGCAACAATTTTTTTAATGTTATCTACGGGAGTGGAATCCTGAACAATTACAAATGGAATTTCGGTGCTGGTGATAACCTTTATGGCAAAACTTCCGAATACTTTTTGCATTCCTTTTGCACCATGAGTTCCCATTACCACTAGTGAACATCCGAGACTTTTTGCCATGGTTCCGATATCGGTAAAAATAGAACCGGTTTTTACATGCGTTTCTACTTTCGGATCACCAATGCTCAGTTGTAATTTGGGTATTACCTCTGCAAATTTCCGGTTAGCTTCCGCTTTTTCGGAGTCCGACTTCGTTACGTGCAACAAGTGAACAATTCCCTTGGTCTGACGTGCAATCTGTATGGCATGACGGGTAGCACTGTCTGCTGCTGATGTAAAATCATGCGGTACGAGGTAAGATAACTGACTCATGGTGTAACTGTTTTGAACAAATGTAATTTAACAAATTCAAACCAGATAAGAAAGTTTCCTAAGAGTTTTGCCCGTTGGATTGTGAAAAAACTATCGATTTATACCAAAAATCAACGAATTCTTACAATTCTACCGTAATGAAGACGGTTTCCGTTTTTAAATTTATACAGATAGGTCCCCGGAATGCAATTCCCTCCGCGAAGGTTGCTTCCATCCCATGAGATGACCGTACTACCAAATCCTGCCCCTTGCGTATGCGTGTAAACCAGCGCACCTTTTAAATCGTAAATATCGATTGTAACAGATTCCTGCGGATTAAGATTGGCTTTAAAATATACAGTACCATCAGAAGGATTCGGATAAACCAAAACCGGAATTTCAGCATTACTTCTTTCCGAAATACTCAATGCACTTAATGCCATTAAGCTATCGATGTTGAGGTTTTCATCACCTGTGACATAAGGGAGATATTGGTAATAAATTAAAAACATCTCATCGGTTGTGTTTAATCCTGCGCAAACATTTACGGGAGGAAAACTTGGGTTATCCGGATTATTGGTGGTGTTATCGTAAACGCCTTCACCGTAGAGGTGACTTCCCGAAGGTACTTTTACGGGATAGGGAAATTGATAAATACCCTGCCAGTGGAAATCCCAGTTGTTGATGTTGATTAATGGAATTGTGTCGTTGTTGTTTTTTACGGCATAGGATTTAATACTTTTTCCCAATAGATGCATGTGAGGGAAAATTCCAATGATAGAATAATTCCCCGGTGTACCTCCAACTATTGGAGGAAATGATGCAGTGACATATTGCGTATCGTTTGCGGGAACACAAAAACTCCAATTGTAAATTAAATCATCAATGGAAACTTCCCTTACGTTACTAACTGCCGTTGGATAAAAATAAAAATGGACTTTCGTTTGATCTTGTTGTCCACCCGATCCACTCGGATAATGCATGGCCAAAACTACATTTGAACCAGCTTGCATCGTTACCCCCATAAATACATTTCCTCCACCGGGATAAACAATGGGAACACTCCCCGGCGTGAATTCTCCAACGAGAGTTCCGTTATTCGGACCCACACAAACACCGGAAGTATCGGTGGTGTAAGTTCCTGCCTGATCAATAAAAATCAATGCATGATGCACAATAGCAGAATTGCCGGGTTCAACTTCAATGGCTTGAATTTTTCTGTCCTGCAATAAACCGGAAGGAATAGAAAAACACACATAATCATCAACGGTGTATGCCTTGCTGGTATAATTTAAAGAGGTGATGGTTAAATCGGGAGTTCCTAATGTAGGACCAGTGGAATTAAACGTTGGAAATGGAGGAGCGAGTGTAGAGTCTCCTCGTGTTGCACCTGTATTTACCCAGGTTAAAATGGTAGCTGCTTCAGCTTGTGTTAATACGCGTTCATGTCTGAATCGGGTATAGGAAGTATCCGGTGGCCATGGTGGCATTTCACCCATGTTAATCGCATCTTCAATATTTAATTGTTCTCCAAAAACTTCATCATAGGTAATAAGCGACATAGGTGCTATTCCACCGGGGTGATGGCAGGTTGCACATTTGTTGTAAATGATCGGAGCAACATGCTCGGAGAAATTAATGGTTCCGCGATTGTCCGGTTTTACTAAAACATTGCTTTCGTAAAGACTAAATGAAAACAAGCATCCGGCTGATAATACAATGGCCCATTTGGCAGAAATATGCTTCATGTTTTTGGTTTTGGAATTGAAATATAATTCCATTTGTTTACAAAGCCATAAAATGTGCAGCAAATAGTGATAAAAAGAAGGAAAATGGGGATAAAAAAAGTCCGCCTGATCAGAGCGGACTTTTTCTTGGGTTATATCAGGATGCTTGTACGTTACAACAAGGTTGTAGGACAAACATATTCTGTTCTTGGAATTGAAGTTTTCAGTATTTCAGTCATTCCCCCTTCTACATCCACAAAATTATCATAGCCTCTCGCTTTTAAAATGGAAGCGGCGATCATGCTTCGGTATCCACCTGCACAGTGAATGATAAAAGATTTTTCTTTCGGAAATTCGCTGAGGTTATTCATTAAAACATTCAAGGGAACATTTTTTGCATCCACTACATGTTCCGAATCGAATTCGCTCTTCTTTCTAACATCAAACAAAATACTTTCTTTGGTTAAATTCTGCTCTAATTGTTTAGCGGAAATACGTTGAACAGCATCGATTTCTTTACCGGATTTTTTCCAGGTTTCAAATCCGCCTTCCAAATATCCGATGGTATAATCGTAACCCACCCGCGATAAACGAATCATGGCTTCTTCTTCTCTTCCGGGTTCGGTAATCAGTAAAATTTCCTGTTTGATATCGGTAATTAATTCACCTACCCACATAGCGAAACTTCCATCCAAACCAATGTTCATGGAATTCGGAATAAATCCTTTTGCAAAAATTTCAGGTGCTCTGGTGTCTAAAATTAAAGCCCCGGTTTCATTGGCTAATACTTCAAATTCAATTGCATTCAATGCTTTTTTTCCGCGTTCCAAAATGGTATCGAGCGATTCATATCCTTTGATATTCATCAATACATTTTTTGGAAAATATCCGGGAGGAGTCGTTAATCCGGTGAGCAATTCTTTCATGAATTCTTCGCGGGTCATATCGGCACGTAATGCGTAGTTTGTTTTTTTCTGATTGCCCAGCGTATCGGTTGTTTCTTTACTCATTTTTTTACCGCAAGCACTACCTGCACCGTGATTTGGATACACGATTAAATCATCACTCAACGGCATAATTTTATTACGGAGCGAATCATACAAATGCGAAGCAAGTTTTTCCTGGGTTAGATCGGCAATGACGTGTTGTGCTAAATCGGGGCGACCAACATCTCCGATAAAGAGGGTATCACCTGTGATTAAACCATGTTCTTTTCCGTTTTCATCAATGAGAAGATAGGTGGTGCTTTCCATGGTGTGACCCGGAGTATGAATCACTTTCACTTTGTATTTTCCTATTTCAAACAGTTGATTATCCTCGGCAACTATAGCATCGAATCCCGGTTTTGCGGTGGGACCATAAACAATTTTAGCACCCGTTTTTTTAGCTAAGTCGAGGTGACCACTTACGAAGTCGGCATGAAAATGCGTTTCGAAAACGAACTTGATTTTAGCATTATCTTTTGTAGCACGATCAATATAAGGTTGAACTTCACGCAGCGGGTCGAAGATTGCAGCTTCGCCATTGCTTTCGAGGTAGTATGCGGCATGTGCAATACAGCCGGTATAGATTTGTTCGATTTTCATAATTCAGAATTTTTGATTGCGATACAAATTTAGTCGCTTTGGATAGTCTGGAATGTAACAGAAGTTACAGATTTAAAAAACAGACGAAAATCAGTTTTTAGAAAATAGAGAGTTGTCCCGATATCAGATTCACTTCATTATTCTGCAATAAAAACAACTTACTTTCATTGTAACGAGGCGCAATATCAATCCGAACCGACGTTTTTTCGTTTTCGAACAATTGCTGAACCAGTTCCGGAGAATTATTTTCTTTGGAGAGATGCGAAAGAATAAGATGACGTAAGTCAGTTTTTTTATGTTTTCTGAATAATTCAAGCGCTTCCATATTGGAAAGATGTCCCACCTCACTACGGATTCGCTGCTTTAAATAAAAAGGGTATTTACCTTTTAGCAGAAGTTCATCATCATAATTGGCTTCAATAAACGAAACCTGCGATTTAGAAAAATGTTCAATCACATTTTCGCAGGCATGCCCCACATCGGTGATCACACTTATACGAGCGTTACCATGGATAATTGAAAACGAAAAAGGATCTGCCGCATCATGCGATTTGCTAAATGGAATGATTGCTATATTTCCAATTTTTATTTCTTCATGATGAGCGATGGGCTGGGTATGAATATCACTTTTTCCAAAGAAGGAACGCTGCCATGTTCCGGGCGAAATATAAACCGGGAGTTGGTATTTTTTTGCAAGTTTATATACACCGCGAATGTGGTCGGTATGTTCGTGGGAAATGAAAATGGCTCTTAATTTCCGAATATCGAGATTTAGGTTCGACATCCGCTCTTCAATTGCTTTGCAATGAATACCCGCATCGATTAGAATTCCTTCGGTTTCATTGCCGGCATAATAGCAATTACCGTTTGAACCGGAGTTAAGCGAAGCGTAATAAAGCATGAATGCAAATATATCAGTGTTCTGCCTTTTTTAAAAGGCTATTAAGTTTTTCAAGTCCAGTTGCATTCTGTTCATCGCCTTCGCTGTGAAAGAAATCCAGAACAATTTGTTCGCTAGCACTGGGTTCCTGAAATACATCCTCAAGAGCAGTGAGGTCGATGTTTACACTTTCCCATTTTCGTTTTCCGGTGTTAAGATCAAATTCCATGTTTACGGCACCGATACAACACATTGCACAACTTTCATTTCTCACCTGATCGCCGTTATATTCTACATAGGCGAGTAAATCGGACATAGTAATACTTTGACTATAGATCAATTTTTCTTTGGTAAGCGAAGCCGATTCAATTCCATTGTTGCACCTATCGCCACCGGCTATTTCGCGTATTTTTTTCAGTGAATTTCCTTCCAGTTCAAATTCATAAAGGGAAGAAAACATTCCTGTTCCTCCTCCGCAATATAAAATATCGAGGAAATAGTTTCCTCCTTTATATCCAATTACACTGTAACGAAAAAATGGTTCGCGCATCAAAACTTCCTGGTCGGTATATACATATCCGGAACTGTCTTCATCAAACTGTATTTCACCCACCGAAAATTCCGATGTTAAATCGATTTCTTCCTGATCGCCATTCAATAGCATATCGACATACGCCGGATGAAACGGGAGATTATTATTGAACCATGAAATGTAATTTTCGCTTTCGTGCAATTCGAAGGGAAAAGATTTTTTACCTGTGGGATCGGTCCATGTTCCACTGAATGTAGTGCTGTCGCTCCAGCTTCCATTGAATTTACCTGTTTCGGTTACTCCATCGGTGAATTCAGTAAGCACAATTTTTCCATCTTCATGTGTATTTCCTTTGAGGGTAATCATTTCTCCAATGCTGGTATAGAAATATTGTCCAAGGACTTGTTCACCGCCGTTCCTTCTCAAATACATTTCTATGTTCAATTTCCCGTTGATTGTCCCCCGGTATTGCTTATGGAAATGGGAAGGTGGGTGGGAGCTTGGTGATTTCTCTTCAGATGTTTCAGTAGATGATTTATTTGTTTCTGTAGTGGAGCAGGAAATCAGTGAAAAGAATGCAAGAGTCAACAGGAAGATTCGCATAATCAGATTTTATTGAAAAATAATGATTTTAATAAAATCAAGGAATTCTAATTATGTAATAGATGTAAAATTTTTTAATGAAGTAATGTTGGAAATAGTAATAATCAAATGAACCTTGGTTTAATGATATAGGCGTTGATTACTTTTTCACCTCACTCTCGTTGTTCCAAAAATTCAGATCAGCCGTTTATTACTGAAAGTTTTTCCTGAGCCTGACTTAAAGTATTTTTCAAATTCATAAGCCTTGTACTTGTCGGAAAATGCGATATAGGTGATTAATTCTACCGGAAGTTTGGATGAAGTGTAGCTTACTTGTCCTGTTGAATGTCTTTCTTATCGTTGATTTAATTCAGAAGTGCATCCGGTATTTAAAGTGCCGTCATTGCATTTTAAGAAATAAACCAACCACGTGGAGATTTGTGATTGTTGATTTTGGAATGGTGATTAAATAGGTTGTTTTTGTTTTTTCAATTAGAAGCCCTCCTTCGCTTTACTTACTTTGTTCGTAAAGCTTCGGAGGGCGAAGGTGGAGGATGAGGATCTGATATCGAAACTCTTGGTGTGTAACTCGCTGTAATTGTACGTTTTATATTTTTGTGGGTTACTATTAATGATTTCTCCTCTGGCTATTGGTTGCTAAATCTTGTAAAGCTAGAAAACAGAGGAATATTACGCCGGTATCTTTTTTTGAGTTTGAACCATTATCCGCACTTAGTGTGTCCACAGCTTTTACATTTCAGACATCCTTCCTCATAAATCAAACCACTTTCATCACCGCATTCTGAGCATTTGCGTTCTGCTTTTGTGCCATCTGGGATGAATTTTTTCAATGCTCTTTCAACTCCTACTTTCCATGAGTTGATATTGTCAGAATCCAAATTGAGGTTTTCTACGATGTTTATTACGTGTGGTAAGGGCATGCCATGTCTGAGAACACCTGATAATAATTTTGCATAATTCCAATATTCCTTGCTAAAACAACGGGACAGACCTTCAATGGTAACTTTAAAGCCGTCTTTATCTTTGTATTGGAAGTCATATCGTTTTTTACCGTCTTCTGAAATGTTTTTGATAATATGTCCTCTCTCAATCCAATCAGGTATTTCAAATGCATCAATGGCTCTTCCTGTGAAGATTTCATATGGTTTTTGGTTAAGTAAACCAATAACCCCAATCCATTTTTCGTGATGATTGTTAAAACGAATCACCGATGCTTCAAGAGATTTTGGACGTTTTGGTGGCTTGCTTTCGAGGATATCAGATTGTTCTTTTGGTGTATCCGATATTAAAACGCCGCTTCGGGAACCATCTCTGTATACAGTAATTCCTTTTAGACCTTTTTTCCAAGACTGGACATAAATTCGACTTACATCTTCAAGAGTTGCCGTTGAGGGCAAATTAATGGTGGACGATATGGAGTGTGTGGTATACTTTTGTACAATTGCCTGAAGCTCTACTCTTTTCTCCCAATCGATTTCAGGGGCGGTAGATCCTGTATACGGAGATTTGGATTCGTCTTTTTCGCCTGTAATTTCCATCCAATTTTTCATTTTTGGATGGTATACAGTGAATTCTTGCCATGTGTCTCCGAGCTTATCAATGAAATCAATTCGTGCATCTTTATCCATTGCATTGACTTTTTTTCTCCGCTTATATGAGGTGAGAAATACAGGTTCAATACCTGAAGAGGTTTGAGCTAAAATTGATAGCGTTCCTGTTGGTGCAACAGTTGAAATAGAGATGTTTCTTCGTCCGTATTTCATCATGCGCTTGTACAATATGGGAAATTCATCTCTTAACATATCTACGAATTGCGATTGCTTTTCGTATTTGCTGTTGAAACCTGTAAATGCCCCTCGTTCAATTGCCATATCAATGGATGAATCGAATTCTGCCTCGCATTTGCACCTCATAATCTGTTCAATGGCATGAAGTGAATTATCGGAGTCAAATTTTATTCCAAGCGCAGCGATAGCATCAGCCAATCCTGTAAATCCGAGGCCAGTTCTCCTTCCATTTTTTCCATTCTCGTAAAGTAGTTTCCAGGTGTCAATTTCTACCTGTTTAATGGCTAGAGGTTCCGGGTCATTGTTGACTTTTTGTAAAATTCTTTCAATCGCTTCCAATTCAAGGTCAACCAAGTCATCCATAAGCCGTTGCGCTTCATAGGTGGTTTCATAAAGTTTCTCGAAATCAACTTTTGCCTTATTGGTGAATGGGTCTGAAATAAAATTATAGAAGTTAAGCGCGATCAATCGGCAACTGTCACCGCCCTGCATTCCTATTTCTGAACATGGATTGGTGGACACGTTTTTGTAGCCTGGATAAATACTGGATGTAGAATAAAAATGTTGTCTGTCCCAAAATATTACTCCTGGTTCAGCTGTTTGGTGGGCGCACTTAACAATTGTATTCCAAAGTTCTTTCGCATTTACTTCCTTCGAATAAATTGGCTCTGCCGAATCTATGGGCCACCTGAGTGTGTAATTCTTGTTTTTTTCAACCGCTTCCATGAATTCATCTGAAATTCGAACAGAAACATTTGCCCCGGTAATTTTGGAAAGATCCTGCTTAATGGTTACAAAGGCCTCAACATCCGGATGAGCAATGTCCATGGTGATCATTAAGGCTCCCCTTCTTCCATTTTGAGCAACTTCCCTTGTAGTATTGGAGAATCTTTCCATAAAGGATACTGCTCCAGTAGTGCTTCCTGCCGCATTACTTACCAGTGTGCCGGAAGGTCGTAATGTAGAAAGATCGATTCCTACCCCACATCTTCTCTTAAAGAGTTGCGCCATTTGCTGATCAGTGTAGAAAATTCCACCATAGGAGTCAAAAATCTCCGGAAGAACTATACAATTGGAGAGGGAGGCCATCATGTTTGGGTTGCCCAACGAGGACATTACGCTACCCTGTGGTATAACATATTTGAAATCTTTGAATAAAGAATAAATTTTTTCCTCATCCAGTTTGTTTCTGCGTGCTCCGTATGCGGAAAGACCTTCTTTAATGAGTAGATTTTTTGCAGAATATTTTTCTTCAATTCGACCGAATTCCTTGGCCATCCTCCTGTGCATATCATCCGGAGTTAGCTCGCAATAATTTCCTGAATTGTCCTTCATGGCATATTTTCCGAGCCATGTTCCGGCAGCCAGTTCATCGCCATTAAAGTAGTGTAAGCTTGCTTTTAGCACATGTTCCTTAGCATATGTTTTTTGCTCCCGGCTTAATTCGGGTTTTGAAGTTGTAATTGTTGAGTTTTCCATAAAATGAATTTTCGAGATGAAATTAAATCCGGAAAATTTCTACGTAAAAAATTGCATAACGCATTTTATACAATCGTTTTCAACAGGTAGAAAACTCATTTATAAAAAATTTAATAAACTGATGAATAACAGTTTTTCTATACATTGAAATTTGTAACAATTATCGCAGTAATTTTTGTTCTCTTCTCGCTTTTAGTTCTTCCTTTATCATCTGTAGTTCTCGTGAAGACTGTCCGGCAATTGAAGTGTTTTCCATTGCTCTTCTGATTAAATAAGGAAGTGATGATTTTATAGGGCCATATGGGACGTATTTTGTGACATTATAACCTTCGTGAGCCAGGTCATAGGATATGTGGTCGCTCATACCATAAAGTTGTGAGAAGTAAACTCTGTTATCGCTTTTTTCTATGCCATTTTGATGCATTAAGTTGATCAAATTTAATGTGCTTTCTTCATTATGTGTACCTACACAAATCGAAATTTTTTCAATTCGTTTAAGGCAGAACCTTACTGCCTCATTAAAATCATTGTCGACATTTTCTTTATAGGCTGAAATGGGTGAAGCGTATTGCATTTTGTGCGCTCTGTCGTTTTCTTTTTCCATATATGCTCCTCGGACTATTTTAATTCCAAGGAAGAAGTTTTTTTGCAAAGCACGTTCATATAATTTTCGCAAGTATTTCAATCGATCCCATCGATAAAATTGAATTGTTGTATTTACGATGGCTTTTCGTTTGTTATATTTCTCCATGAAGTGCTCCGCAATCTGATCAATAGCATTTTGAATCCAACTTTCTTCCGCGTCAATATAAATTGGAACATCATTATTTAAGCAAAATTGAAATAGCTCATCCAAACGATTCATGGTTTTTTGGAATTCATCTTTATCAGAGGTTGATAATGCTTCCGATTTGCTGATTTTTTCAAGTAAAGAAAAGTTAGCTACACCGGTTAGTTTTATGCTGGTGTAGGGAATCGATTTTTCGTTTGCAGCTAGTTCGATCACTCTTTTTATTTCATCAATAGAAGCCTGAAATTCGGCTGTTGTTCCATGACCTTCTTTAGAATAATCCAATATGGTTTTTATTCCATTTTCCTTTAATTTTACTACAACTTTTGTGCTTTCTTCCAAAGTTTCACCTGCGCAGAAGTGGTTGTAAATGGTGTTTTTTATGTAACATCGAAAGGGACTTATACCTAATAGAAAAAGCTTTGCGGTTTTAGAAAAAATCCATACCAGCCAAAATGAATTCATGGTTGAAAAGAGGAATTTTTCTTTTTTAAGTTGGCGAACTGATTTTGTTTTAAATGCTTTTTTCGTGTCAATACTAATTTTTATCGGTCTATTTTCAAGGTTCTGTGCCATAACAATTGCTTTTTCTTGTTTGCAAATTTGAATTACCGGAGTTTCGAACGTCCAAAATAGAACAGATCAGTCTCATGTTTCGCTTAGCTTCATGATGAAGCAATAATTTGTTATCTTTTATTTCTAAAGTGTTTTTTCCACTTAGCAGTGTTAGCTTGTTTATTGCTGATAAGAATGCCGGATCGTTTATTTCTTCCGTTGTCCATTCTGTTTGCCCTTTTGTCTGAATATTGTGAATATGTTCTCTCGATTTCAATTCTGTTTCAGAATATACTTGAAACCTTAATTTTTCCTTTTTCCCTTTTTTTGTGCTTTCTTCCCAATCCGAGAGCCCCCTGAAGTTTTGCGCTGTAGAAGTCCATAAATCGGAAAGGGCAGCAACTCCAAGACCTATTACATGTTTTCCCGAATGAAATGAATAGCCAAAACTATGGTAACTAAGACCTAGATTTGCCATTTTTCTATAGGACCAGTCCCCCTTCAAAATGTAATGATCCATGCCTAAATAGTAATAGCCTGATTCAATTAGTAAATGATGCGCTAAATCTTTGAGATAGTCTTGCTCAATTGGAATAGGAATATTATCAATGATTTTTTTGTGGCTTGGGCTTTTTACGCTTCTCGCAATAAAATCCTGGAGAATGATTTGATCCGGTTTTATCTCCCTGATTTTGTAGATGGTATCAATAATTGATTTTCTCGTTTGAAAGGGCAAACCGATAATTACTTCCAAGGAGATTGAATTAAATCCTAATCCATGTATAAAGTGAAATAGTTTTTTGAAGTCATCATTTTCCATTTTTCTACCCGTTCCTTTTTGAACTCTTGGATCCAAATCTTGAATGCCGATTTTTATTTCATTTATACCCGCAACTTTTAGAGCTTTAAGTTTTTCCGGATTTATACTGTAAGGATTTACTTCACACCGTAAGGATACATCAGGAGAGAAAATCGTTTTTCTGGATAATCTATTTATTAGGTTGTTTATGTTCCATCCTGAAAAGAAATGTGGGGTGCCACCTCCTAAATAAATTTCATTAATAATTGGTTTCTCATTTAGATAAGCAATGTACTTGTCGACTTCATTGAGGATATTTTCTAAATAATGAACTTCTACTGAATGGTCTCGCGTTATGAGCGGCCCAAAAGAACAAAGTGGGCACAAACTTTCACAAAATGGAAGATGTATGTAAATGGAAAAATTTTTATCTCTTTCGTATGCTTTAGATAATTGACTTTTCCATGTTTCACCGTTAGAATTTTTGTTTTTCCAACTGCTGATTTCAGGAAATGAGGCATAATTCGCTCCTGTTATTCTGGTGAATTTTTGAGCGAAAATTTTCATAGTCTATCCTCCAAAATTTAAGTATCTGTGAAATGGATTTGCAATTCTGTCGAGCTTTTTCGCATCTATAATAACTATTTTTTTTCCGTTAAGTCTGATGATATTCATTTCTTGTAATTCATGAATTATTCGGATCGTAGATTCTGCTGAAGTGCCTGCTAAACTGCCTAATTCACCTCTAGAAAGTGTTGCGTTTATTGTTGCATTGTCAGATTCTAAACCATAAAAATCTCTTAGTCGCAATAGCGATTCTGCTAACCTTTCTCGAACCTGTTTGTGCGCCATACTCACAATTGTTGATTCAGCAACTTTTAAATCATGCGCCAATAGATTTAGAATAAACATTGCAAATGATGCATTCTCTTTTAAATTTTTCAGAAATAATGTCTTTGAAATAAAACAAATTCGACTTTCTTCAATTACAGTGGCATTTGAAAAGTAATTTTCACCGCTTAGAACTGCTCTATATCCAATTACGCTACCCGGGCCATAAAATCTGAGTATTTGTTCTTTTCCATCTTCTCCTATATTGTGGATTTTTACTTTTCCTTCTTGAATGCAAAAAATTCCATGAGGTTGATTTCCTTGTAGAAAGACACTTTGCCCTTTTTTGTAAATACTAAATCCTTTTTCGTCTGAAATTTGTGCAATTTCTTCTCTATCCAAATGACAAAAAAGTGATGATTTCTGTACTGCACAGTTTTGGCATTCGGGTATCTCTCCGAATTTCAAGGCTTTTAATTTCATTGTTTAGGTGTGGAGGTGAATACTTTCTTCAAGATAAGGGTGTTGTTTTGGAACCAATGCCGCTTTGGTTAAGGCAGTTAGTACACTGAAAATGAAAAGTGATCCCGTAAATACAAACATGCCAATTTCTGGAAACCCAAATCCATATTCTTCACCAACAGCTCCAGGCATAGTCATAATGTAAACATCCAACCAATGACTAATAATTAGAATTACACCAATAATCCAGAGAAATACTGGTTTTCTTTTATTGTCTCTTGACATCAACATGAGCATTGGAAAAACGAAGTTTACTGCCATCATTCCCAAAAATAATTCGCGGTAATGATTGAATCTGGTCACATAGTATGTTACTTCTTCAGGGATGTCAGAATACCATATCAACATAAATTGAGAGAACCATAAATAGGACCACAAAAAACTTATCGCAAAAATCCATTTTCCTAAATCATGAAGGTGGTTGTCATTAACTTCAGATAGATGCCCTTCCCCCTTTAAATACAATACAAATAAGGTAATGGCGATTGTTCCGGAAATCCATATTCCGGAAAATGTATACCAACCAAACAAGGTGCTAAACCAGTGAGTGTCAACCGACATTAACCAGTCCCAAGAAGAGGTAGATGATGTTACTGCGAAAAAGGCAATGAATAGCACGGAAAGAGTAATGTTTTTTTTGTGGTATGAAAATCCACCGTTCATGTCCTCTTCAAGTGATCTTTTTCTAAAGAGATGTCTGCAATAGTTCCATATTCCAAAATATAATAATGCTCTAATCCAAAAGAATGTTTGATTCAGGTAGGGTGTTTTGGCAGCAATTATTTTATCATAATGTGTCGAATCAGGATTAGAAACTTCAGAGTCCATCCAATGGTAAACATGATGTAAGTGGAATGTGCCCGCAAGAAAGAAGATGATTAAAATCAGCGATCCAACTGGAAGGTAGGCAGATACTGCCTCAAAAACACGTTTTACTACAGTTCCCCATCCGGCTTGTGCTGCGTAATTGAGCGCAATGAAAAAGGTAGCTGCTAAGGCGATTCCAAAGAAAAAGTATCCTGACACTAATAAATTGGTCCAACTTCTTGCATGGTGATCGGTATGATCTGTAACAAATCCAATAATTGTGAGGATTAACCCTAGGAACATTAGACCAAGAAGAATGTTCTTTGTTTTGGATTGAAATGTAAATTCCATTTTCCTGTTTATTTGGTTTGTAATTCTTTAATATATTGAATGATTTGCCAGCGTTCTTCCGGGTCAAGTTGAGAGGCGTGTGAGCCCATTAATCCTTTTCCATAGGTTATAGAAAAGAACATTTTTCCTTCGGAAAGCTCTTTCAGTTGATTATTAAAGGATGGGATTGGGGGAAATAAATCCAATTTTACGATTTGTCCTTTTCCATCGCCTGTGGCTCCATGACAATGACTGCAGAATGCTATAAACAAGACTTTCCCCTTTTCTTTGTTCATGTTGCTTTCAGGAAGTGGACTTTTTAGTTCTAATCCCGCTCGTTCATATTCAGCTGGATCGTTTTTGTAGTTAAATGGAACTTGATTTTGCGCTATTGACCCTGCCGGAGGTTTTCTTGCGCTTATACCATCTTTAAAAACTGAGGAAGCAGAATATGGTTTATAGCTCTGAGAGCGATACATGTCGGGCATATATTCATAACCCGGACTTTGATTTGACCTTGTACATGAACTCATTCCAAATGTTGCAATAGAGGCAAACATCAACATCTTGAATAAATTAGATGTCCTTATTTTAATATGCTTCGCGGATTTCATAAGCACCATTTTTGTTTAATATGTGATGAATGTTGTTAATCCCTTCAGGGGATTCATTGGTCTCAATTTCAATGGCGAACTTATCATTCGTAGTTTCAGGAAAAGGATTTTTCCGTTTAAAACCAGGAACGAGTTTACTTCGAAGTAGAAAAATAATTACCATACCATGTGCTGCGCAGAAAACGGTTAATTCGAAAATTACAGGAATGAAACTTGGAGAGTTTTCGGCAAAAGAAAAATTTGGTTTTCCTCCAATGTTTACGGGCCAATCCAAAATCAGCATGTAATAGGTCATCCAGATAGCTAGGGCCAATCCGGTTACACCGCAGAGAAAAGAAACTATGCCTAACCTAGATTCTTTTAATCCTAATGCATGATCAAGCCCATGAATCGGAAATGGGGCGTAAACTTCCTTTATTCTTATGTCTTTTGAACGCAATTCTTTAATGCTATGAAGTAGTTCTTCCTCATCATTAAACATTCCGTATATCGTTTTTTGTATCATAATCAATGCGTTTTTTGTGGGTCACGGTGTTGTTGAGCAGTGCTTTTGACAATTGATTTTAATTCGCTTTGAGCGATTACCGGAAAAATCCTTGTAAACAAAAGGAAGCAGGTAAAGAAAATTCCAATTGTTCCCACATATATTCCGATATCAACCCATGTTGGAAAAAACATGCTCCAGCTAGAAGGCAAATAATCTCGATGAATGGAGGTTACAATAATGACAAACCTTTCAAACCACATTCCAATGTTTACAACAATAGCTAGAATAAATGTTGCAGTTAAACTGGTTCTGATTTTTTTGAACCAAAAGAGTTGCGGAGAAATTACATTACAGGTCATCATTGACCAATATGCCCATGCGTAAGGACCTGAAAATCGATTAATAAATGCATAGCTTTCATATTCAACTCCTGAATACCAGGAAATGAAAAGCTCTGTAAGATAGGCTACACCAACTATTGAACCTGTTACGATAATAATGATGTTCATTAGTTCTATATGTTGAATGGTGATATAGTTTTCCAGATGTAGAACCTTCCGCATGATTAGCAACAAAGTCAATACCATTGCAAACCCAGAGAAAACGGCCCCGGAAACAAAGTATGGGGGAAATATGGTTGTGTGCCACCCTGGAATAACAGAGGTTGCAAAGTCCATGGATACAATAGTGTGTACAGAAAATACAAGGGGTGTAGCTAAGCCGGCAAGCACCAATGAAACCATTTCAAAACGCTGCCATTCTTTAGATGTACCTCCCCAACCGAAACTTAATACTCCATATATCCATTTGCGAAATGGCGTTATGGCTCTGTCTCGTATGGTTGCAAAATCAGGTATTAAGCCAATGTACCAAAAAACCAACGATACGGTTAAGTAGGTTGAAATTGCAAATACATCCCATAACAGAGGAGAATTGAAGTTTACCCACAATGAACCAAATTGATTCTTTAAAGGAAATACAAAATACATCAGCCAAGGTCTCCCCATATGAATTACAGGAAATAGAGCAGCACAAATCACAGCAAAAATGGTCATTGCCTCAGCAGATCGATTTATCGACATCCGCCACCTCTGTCTAAATAAAAGAAGTACTGCTGAAATCAATGTTCCTGCATGGCCAATACCTACCCACCAAACGAAATTGGTAATATCCCAAGCCCAGCCAATTGTTTTGTTTATACCCCATACTCCTATGCCTTTTCCTATGGTATAGGCAATACACCCTACGCCCCAAAGAGCGATGGTGAGGGCGATGAGGAAAACGGTCCACCACATTCGACCGGCTTTTCCTTCAACTGATTTGCAGACATCCTCTGTGATGTCTTTGTAATCCTTGTTTCCTAGGATTAGTGGTTCACGTAGAACGGAATCGTGACTCTTCATTGTCAAATGATTTTATGCTTCATTAGAATTTTTATTCCGAATTTTTGTCATGTAGAATACGTTTGGTTTTACACCAACTTCCTCCAATAATCGATAACTCCTTGGATTGTTTTTGTGCAGTGTAATCATGCTACCTTTAAGGTTGATGTCTCCAATAGTAATTGCCTTGGTAGGGCAGGATTGTGCGCATGCGGTTGTTACTTCCCCGTCGCCCATAGGGAGTCTGTTCATTTTGGATTTTAATTTAGTCTCTTGAATTCGTTGTACACATAGGCTACATTTTTCCATTACACCTCTGGTTCTTACTACCACGTCTGGATTTAATACTAGTTTTCCGATGGGGTTATTCATATTAAAATCAAACTCGGAATTGTCGGGGTAATTAAACCAATTGAAGCGACGAACCTTGTATGGGCAGTTATTTGCGCAATATCTTGTGCCTACACAACGGTTGTAAGTCATTTGGTTCAATCCGTCGGTACTGTGACTTGTTGCGATAACCGGACAAACCGTTTCGCAAGGTGCGTGATTACAGTGTTGACACATTACAGGTTGAAAAACAACAGATGGATTTTCTGAAGGGATCTCCAGGTTATCGTAATCGCCTGATTTAGCATCCGAAGAGTAGTAACGGTCGATGCGGATCCAATGCATCTCTCGTCCCCTTCTCACTTCATCTTTTCCAACCACAGCAACATTGTTTTCCGCTTGACAGCTAATTACACAGTTTCCGCATCCAATGCATGAAGAGAGATCGATTGAAAGATTCCAAAATTGCCCAACCTCTTCGTATTTATTCCAGAGATCCAGTTCATCAGTTTTTTTATTTTCCTGATGATGTCCTTCCTTTAGAGGGATTGTAATGTCGGGGTTTCCTGCTTTCGGATTTTTTTTGAATTCTACAAGTGTTGCTTCTTTCACAATTTGCCTTCCCATCATGGTGTGATGAGTTTGAGTTGTGGCTAAATGATATTTTCCAACACTTCCTCCAATTTGAATCCCCCGATATTCATAACTTAAATAATCCACTGCATTCATGACGGTGTAGACATTGCTTCCAATGTTATCTCCGGTTTTTCCACAGTTTTTCCTACCGTAGCCTAATGCAATTCCAATGCTACCGTATGCTTGACCGGGGAGTGATAATACCGGGAGGGTAATTTTTTCCCCGTTAATTGTAATTTCAACTAAGTCCGCCTTTTCCTCCTGTCCTTGATAAATATTAAAGCCCCTTTCTACCATTTGTTTTGGCGACATTGTGATGTAGTTGTCCCAGGTGGCTTTTGTTACCGGATCAGGTAATTCCTGTAGCCAAGGATTATTTGCTTGACGACCTGATCCAATTCCGGCTTTTTGATAAAAGACGATCTCCGTAGCTCCTTCTGTGACTGATTTTGAAAGCAAATTGAATGCGTCATTTGGAAGATTTTTCGGTTCCAATAGCGGATGCAAGGAAGTTTCTGTATTTGGTTGAATTGAATCAGCATCAACTGGGATTACAGGAATGTCATTTAATTCGCAGTAACCTGTGTGTAAGGTTTTTGTCCAAAAATTTTCAAAATCCAAGGTTTCTGATTGTAACTGGAAAAGTTCTGTTTGCCAATATTCTCTGATGTAATCATAAAAGGTAATGTCTTTCTTTAGCCATTTTAGGATACTCTCTTGGCCCTGTCTAGTATTGAAAATCGGATGGATAACCGGTTGGGAAACGCCATAGTAACCCTTAATGGGTTCAACGTCAGACCAAGATTCCAAATAATGATGATCTGTTGCTAATACATTACAAAGAAGTGCAGTTTCATCTAAACGATCTGAAATGGATATTGAAAAGGGTGTTTTTGCCAAACCTTCTTCAAAACCTAAAGATTTTGGTAACGAATAAACAGGATTACAATTCCAAATGATTACGCATCCAACTTTTTCATTTTTCATATCTTCAACCAGTTGAATCAATTTTTTGTCATCTGATTGTTTCAAAAGGCAAGGCTTTTGATTTTCAATTGTTGTTCCGTAATTTCCTAGAAATTCATTGATTTTTAGAATCAAAATTTGCTGATTTATGTCGTTGGAACCCGAAACTACAATCGATTTACCTTTTTGATTCCATAATTTTTCAGCGATTTCCTTTATGTCTTTACTGAACTGTTCTTCTTTTAGAATTTCGGTTTGAACTCCGGATCTTGAAGCGATATTCTGGTATAATCCAGCTATAAACCTGTCGATTTCTGAAGGCTTAAGTGCAATTCTTTTGTCCGCATTTGATCCTGTTAAACTAAGCACTGATTCAATTTGAATATGCTCATTCATTCCATTTTCTGATTCCGGTTTTCTTCCTTCTGCATATTGTGATGCAAACTGAACAGGAGAAATCCAGTTTAAAAGAAAGTCAGCATTAAAACTTACAATGGTTTTGGCAAGGTCAAAGCGAAAATTAGGAAGATTTGATTCTTGTCTGAGTAATTTATGCGCATCTAAAAGTCCTGAATATGAAATGGCATCATACGTAATCACTTCAGTTGATGGATAACTGGTTTTGAATTCCTGCAATAATTTTTTTGTACTTGGACTTATTATTGTGGGGGTAAGAATTCGAATGGAAGACGCTGATGACAATGCAGAAATAACTTCGTTGTCGAGCGTTTCCCAATCTGTATCATTTGCATTTATGACAGGTTCTTTTTGGCGATGGCTATCGTAGAGAGAAAGTAAAGATGCTTGAACTCTAGCATGGGTGCCTCCTCTGGTAATTTTTGCTGAAGGATTCCCTTCAATTTTTATTGGACGACCTTCGCGGCATTTTACCAAAATTTCACAGAAGTCATCTCCATCATAATAATTTGTGGCATAATAATTTGCCACACCTGGTGTTACTTCCTCTGGTTTAACAAGGTAGGGTATCGATTTCTGTATAGGGGCTTCACAAGAGGCCAAACTAACTGCAGCAACAGAAAATCCAAGGAATTTGAGAAAGTCCCTTCTTGTTGTTTGCGATTTTTCAAGTCCACTGTTTTCTAAGAACTCTCCAACAGGAAGTTCTTCAGGGAATTCACGCTCCTTGTTTTTAAGAAAGGATGGAGTGTTGTTTAAGTCTTCAATACCCTTCCAGTATTTTTTATTTTCTTCCATGATTTAACCAATTAATAGTGACACTTGGAGCAGTCGAGACCACCCATTAGTTCAACTGTGATTTTTTTTCCGGGATACTTGCCACTTAATCCTTTGTGAAGATTTTCGTAGTACGGATTGGTTTTCATTCCCGGAACTTCTGTTTCACGGTGGCAATTAATACACCATGCCATTGTTAATGGGGCATATTGAAATACTGTGTCCATTTTCTGAACTTCCCCATGGCATTTGGAGCAATCAACATTTCCTGCAACAACATGTTGCGCATGGTTGAAATAGGAAAGATCTGGAAGATTGTGAACCCTTACCCATTCAATTGGTTTTGGATTCGGACCATACTCACCGGTTTGAGGATCGTAGTCCATTGCCTTATAAATTTTTGCAATTTCCTCTGTTCCGGTTCTCGTTCCTTTTTTTACGTATTTATGACAATTCATACATACATTTCCGGATGGAATTCCTGCCACTTTTCCTTTAAAAGCTGATGCATGGCAATACCTGCAAGAGATTTGATTTTGACCGGCATGAACCGAATGTGAAAATGCAATGGGTTGAATTGGTTGATATCCTTGCGATACACCTACCATGAATGCTGCGTCCCAACATGTTTTCATCCCAAATAGCAAAACGAAGAGTCCCCCAAATATGAACCATTTACGATGACGACCTGCAAATGATTTAAACTGTAATTCTTGATCTTCGTATGCTTTCGTTAATGAAGGTTTATCCTGTACACGTCGAAATTTGTTCCATAAAAACAGAATTATCCCCAGCAAAATAAAGGCAATGAAGATCAATAATAAGATTCCGTTTCCTGTATTCTTTTTTTTTGGTGTAGTAGGGGATACTACTGATGCTTCAGGGGTTGTTGATTCTTCTGCTTTGGCTAGTTTTTCAAGATATCCAATTAATGCATCCATTTCCGCATCCGAAATATTTTGATCCGGCATTACTAATCCGTTGTATTCATCAAATATTTTCTTGGCATCGGCATCTCCGCTATTGATAAGTTCAGTAGAACTCTTGATCCATTTTTTTAGCCATTCTTTTGTACGCTTGGTAGTAACATCCTTCAATCCCGGGCCAACAGTTTTGTCTGTTCCTTCCGAGTGACATGCTTTGCAATATTGTTTAAAAATTGCTGCACCATCAGGTTGTGCATTTAGTTGAATGGAGCTAAACACCAAAACCAAGGAGTAAATTACTCCTTGGTATGTTTTGAGCATCCTCATTCGCAGGGTGTTTTTGGATCCTCCCATGAGTTGTAGTTTATTAGTTATTTCTTGATGGTTTACCTGGGGAAGGCTCTGTGGTGGTTCGAATTTTTTTTCGATCCCAATTCCAAATAACCTGTTGATAGCTTCTCCAAGCGTATTGGATTGGATATACCAAGAAGTGAATGAAGCGTGTAAAAGGAACGAGTGCAATAATCAGGAAGGCTCCAATAACATGGAAATATAGCGACATACTGTTAGTACATGCGTTTACCATTGCGTCTGTTTGAGGATCAAACAAGAAGATAGATTTCAAATAAGGAGATACAATTGATGCAAACCATGAGGAACCCCAACGGCTGAAATATGCTACAAACAAGCCTGTAATCAATTGGGTTAAAAGCAAACCGAATACCACCATGTCCATTTTGCTAGTCACAATTTGAACCCTCCTGGTAGTTAATCGGCGGTAAATTAGCATGCTTAGACCAAAAAGTGCACACAACCCAAATGCAAAGGAGGACACTTCAAGAATTAGAAGCCTCATCGGACTACCATTCCAGGCAAGAATTGTTCGAGGAAACAGGAAAGCAATAAGGTGTCCGAAAAACAGAAATAAAATTCCCCAGTGAAATGGTTGGCTACCCCAAAATAATTTTTTTCCTTCTAAAAATTGAGAAGAAATAGATGATACTGTATACCCGCGGCTGCGGTACCTGTAAATTGTGCCTACAATAAATAACGCAAGGGCTGCGTAGGGAAGGGCAATAAAGATGAATCGGTCGAACATGGTCAGTCAAGTTTATGATTCGTAAATAGGTTCATTTCTTCCACTTTTTCCTGATGGTCATTCTGTGGAGTATTTGTTCTTTTTTGGAAAAAGGATTTGTTTTTATCGAAGTCTTCTTGAAGTGAGGATTTATGATCAGCAATTTCTTTCTTGAAGTCGGCTTCAAGCACAGCCTTTAATGCATGCAACGTATTTACATATACATTGCCGTGGTTCAAATCTTCTGTAATAATTGCCTTGTGGAGTTTCCGCAATACTTTGAGTTTTAGTTCAATTTTCGAACTTGCAAATTCCCCAATCATTTTTTCGACTCCCGGAGCCAGCATCCTAGCTACAAGTTCGCGGACAAATATTGTTGGACCAGATTTTGCAATCAGTGTAAGTATGTTACTGATGTTGTCTGATAAATCTGTTCCACAATCATTTCCGGCCTTTTGTTGTTCCTCCTGCATGTGGAGTAAGAATGCACCTCTTTTGTAGTCTTCACCAAAGATTACATAGCCTAAATCCAGATAACATATGGGTTGTACATCAAATGTTTTTGTGAACAATTCTTCAAGCTCATCATCCTGAGCGGCGGCGACGTAATCGGAAAACGCTTTCATTTCCGCTGCCGCTTCAGGATAATAAGTTTCCAACAACAAATTGCATTCATTCAAGGTTGTCCGGAAATTTTTATCCGGATACCTGAACACGTCTGCCAGTAATTGATAGGTATGAATGTTTTTCATGGCTTAGCTTATAAACCGCGTGCGGGACGTTGACGGAATCCAAAGCCAGTTTCACCTTTGTAATCCGCTGTGTTTTCGAGCATTTCGATTGATTCTTCGCGATGTGCGGCCGGAATTACAAAACGCTCATCAAATGATGCCAAGGCAGTGAGTCGGAAAATAGCGTCTGCGGTTTCTCCATCCATATTTACTTCTTTCATAGCAGCACCAATTTCTTCTTTACTCAAATCACCTACGGTTTCACCGCGACGATGCAAACGCACGGCCATAAGTCGTTTCATTACTTCAACTACTTTTCCTGTGTTCCCAGCTGAGAAAAGTGAAGCCAAGTATTTTATTGGCAATCGACTTTGTTCAATTCCACCCCAAAGTGATTGTGTTGTAGAATCGTAAACACCATCTGCGACCTGGGCCATTCCAGGTAACAATGCCGGTACATAAAACAGGTTCGGTAATGTTCTGAATTCAGGATGGAGCGGTAGTGCAAGTTTCCAAACTTTAAGGAACTTATACACCGGAGATTTTTGTGCAGCCTCAATTGTAGAATCTGCAACCCCATTTGCTTTGGCAGCCTTAATGACTTCCGGATCGAAAGGGTCAAGGTAAATTTCTAATTGACGATCTACTAACTCCTTGTCGTCAGCTCCGGCAATTTTTTCAATTCTGGAAGCATCATATAAAAGAACTCCCAGGTAGCGAATTCGACCAACACACGAGTGGAAACAAGCCGGAGCTTGACCTGATTCTAAACGTGGATAACACAATACACATTTTTCAGATTTTCCAGTATTCCAGTTGTAGTAACTCTTTTTGTATGGGCATGCGGTAACACACATCCTCCAGGCGCGACAGCGATCTTGATTGATAAGAACAACACCGTCTTCACCTCTTTTGTAGAGTGCGCCTGAGGGACATGATGCAACACAAGCAGGGTTTAAGCAGTGATTGCAAATACGTGGTAAATAATGAAAAGTCATTCTTTCCAGTTGAAACATGGCTTCTCGTTCGGCAGGAGAAAGATCTTTTAGGTTGACATCCTGTCTTCCGTAATCGGGTGAACCTCCTAAATCATCATCCCAATTTGGACCTGATTTTACATCAATTGTTTCCCCTGTAACCAAAGAAACAGGACGTGCGGTTGGTTGGTCATTTCCTTCAGGAGCGTTAAATAAATCCTGATATTTATATGTCCAGGGTTCATAATAATCGTCTAACACCGGCATGTGGGGATTATGAAAAATGTTTTTCAATCCACGCAAGCGTCCCGCGCCTTTCAGTGAAACGGAGTCTCCGTTTTTTTCCCATCCACCTTTATATATTTCTTGGTCTTCCCATTTGGTTGGATAGCCTGTTCCCGGCTTGGTTTCTACATTGTTCCACCACATATATTCAGCACCTTTTCTGTCGGTCCAAATATTTTTACAGGCAATAGAACATGTGTGACACCCGATACATTTGTCGAGGTGAAACACCATTGCTACTTGAGATCTTACATCCATGATTTCTTGTATTTAAAATTAGAATACTACTTTTTCCATTTTTCTCACAAGTACGTGAGTGTCTCGGTTTACGCCTACCGGACCCCAATAATTGAAGTGGTAAGAGAATTGTGCATAACCACCTGTCATTAGATTAGGCTTAAGGTGCACGCGAGTGAAGCTGTTGTGGCCACCTGCCCTCCTGTTTCCTCGAACTTGAGATTTTGGAACCGAATAGGTTCTTTCTGGAGAGTGGTAAACAATACAAACACCTTTTGGAATCCTTGCGCTGACACATGCTCGTGTGCAATACACCCCATGGTCATTATAAACTTCAACCCAGTCGTTGTCGTTTACACCAATTTCCCTTGCGTCTTCTTCGCTCATCCAGCATGGTTCCATACCTCGAGAGAGTGTTAACATGCGCAATGTGTCGCCATAAGTTGAGTGGATGTGCCATTTACCATGTGGTGTTAATACATTAAGAATTTTAGCTTTTCCATCGTTTACAGTTTTACGTAGGTCACCATACACTTCAGGAGTTGGTGAAGGCTTATAGGTTGGAAGGTGTTCACCAAAAGCGATGTATCCATCATGATCGAGGTAAAAATGTTGTCTTCCTGTAAGTGTCCTCCAAGGCACCAACTTCTCAACATTGTAAGTGTAGGCAGCGTATGCTCTGCCATTATTCATCAATCCCGACCAAAGTGGAGAAGTGTTATATCGACGAGGTTGTGCTTGCAAGTCTTTATAATCAATTAAGACGTCTTCACTTCCTGCCCCAAGATCAGCTAGAGGCATACCGGTTTTTTTCTCCATGTTTTTGTATGCCCTCATATTTAATTTCCCATTTGTGAGGGTTGAAAGTCGGAGCACTGCATTGATAGCTTCAACATCTTCTTTCAAGGATGGATAGTCCTTGCCTTTAAAAGATTGCACATGCCTCTTGTCTTTTGCCATTTCCAAGTAAACGTCATCTGCCATATAGCTTACACCATGAGCACCAATTGCATTTTTCTCGATGTTGGCACCTAGGCTGATGTATTTGTGATAGATTTCAGTGTAGTTTCTTTCTACAATGGCAATTTTATGCATGGTCTTTCCGGGAATGGCATCACATTCTCCCTTGTACCAATCCAGCATTCTGGGTTGGGAGATTTCATCTATGGAATCGTGAGAAAGCGGGGTATTTACAATATCCTTAACAGTATCAGGCATAAATGATTTTGCCATTTCGCTTACCGTTTTGGCAATTGTTTGAAAAATTTGCCAGTCACTCTTTGCTTCCCAAACTGGTGGAACTGCTGCAGATAATGGATGAATAAAGGAGTGCATGTCTGTTGAGTTGATGTCGGCTTTTTCATACCATGATGCAGTTGGAAGCACTATGTCAGAGTAAAGTGCAGAAGTGTCCATTCTGAAATTAATGTCGACGATTAGGTCCATTTTCCCTTTTGGAGCTTCTCGCCACAAAATTTCGTGTACATGTTTTTCCGCGACTTCATCCGCAATTTTATTTGTGTGTGTGCCCAGATAGTGGTCAAGCATATATTCATGGCCTTTGGCGCTCGACATCAATGCATTTCCTCTCCAAATAAACCAGTTGCGTGGGAAATTGATAGGATTGTCTGGATCCGCTACCGAATAGTTGAGTTTTTTAGCTTTAATTTTTTCAACTACATAATTTCTTATTTCATCATCGGTTTTTGCACCCGATGCAAGAGCCTCTGCTGACAAATCAAGATTGTTCTGATCATATTGAGGATAAAATGGCATCCATCCATTTCGCACTGCAACCACAGTCCAATCGGCAGAATGCATTTGAGAATATTTATTGTCTAGCGGTACTGAGTTGTATTCAACCTGGTTGTTATCATATCGCCACTGGTCTGAATTTATGTAGTGCCAAATCGGACCTTGTTGTAGGCGATTTGCACCTTGCCAGTCTTTTCCAGACATAATGGTAGACCATGAATCCATTGGTGCAAGTTTTTCTTGTCCTACGTAGTGGTTCATGCCACCTCCGTTTACACCATTACAGCCGGTGAGCATTTGTGCCATAATAGAAGCTCGGTACATCAAGTTTCCGTGAAACCAATGGTTGATGGCGGCTCCAACAATGACCATGCACTTTCCGTTGGTTATTTCAGCGGTATTTGCCCATTCATGCGCAAACTTTATGACTGTTTTTCTTCCAACACCTGTAAAGACTTCTTGCCAAGCCGGAGTATATGCTTGCTTATCATCATCGTAGTTTGATGGATATTCACCAGGTAATCCCCGCGCAACACCATATTGACTCATAATAAGATCATAGATGGTAACTGCAGCAATTTTTCCGTTTAGCGTGTCGATGTATCTTACCGGAACACCACGTTTTGCAGTTTTATTTAAACCATATTCTACAAATTCAACCATTTTTACTTCATCATGTTTGTCGATGAAGGTTAATTCAGGATCGAATGTAGTTCCGTCAATCTCATCCTCGAATTTCAGATTCCATTTACCCGGGGTTTTATCCCAGCGATGGCCAATAGTACCTATAGGTAAGACTAGTTTTCCGGTGTTTTTATCAACAGCAAGAAATTTCCAGTCGCCATTTTCAACGTTTTGGTATTTTGAAACTCGATTTGCTCTTACTACACGGCCAGGGCGAAGAACGTCGCCATGTTGTTCCAATTCCACCAGAAATGGAGAATCAGTGTATTTCTTGATGTAATCAATGAAGTAGGGAACCTGACGATCGGCATGATATTCTTTTAGAATTACATGAGTAACTGCCATCCAGAATGCACCATCCGAACCGGCGTGACATGGAATCCATTGGTCAGCATGTTTTGCTACCATGCTGAAGTCTGGCGACATAACCACTGTTTTCGTTCCGTTGTGTTTTGATTCGGAGAAAAAGTGAATATCAGGTGTTCTTGTCATACCAAGATTTGCTCCCATCGAAACACAGAATTTTGCGTTGTACCAGTCGGCGCTTTCGCAAACGTCTGTTTGTTCTCCCCATATTTCTGGATATGCATTTGGTAAATCGCAATACCAGTCGTAAAAACTCAAATTAACTCCTCCCATTAATTGGAGGTAGCGAGCACCTGCAGCATAACTCATTTGCGACATTGCGGGAATCGGAGAAAATCCTATGATTCTATCAGGTCCGTATTTTTTTACAGTGTATAAATTTGCAGCTGCAATGAGTTCTAAAACTTCATCCCATTTGGTCCGTCTAAATCCTCCCTTTCCGCGTGCCCACTGATAGCGCTTTCTCTTTTCAGGGTCGTTTTGCAAATTCTCCCAAGCCTTGATAGGGTCGCCGCCCGTTTTTTCTTTTTCTTTTCTGAATAGATCAAGAAGTGTCCCTCGAATCAGTGGGTATTTCACGCGAATTGGACTATAGAGGTACCATGAGTAGGAAATACCGCGTTGACAACCCCTAGGTTCGTAAGGAGGAAGTGAACTTTCCAGTAATGGATAGTCCAAAGCCTGTGTTTCCCAAACTACAATTCCGTCTTTTACGTGGATGTTCCAGGAACAACCACCTGTACAGTTTACTCCATGTGTGCTGCGTACTACTTTGTCGTACTGCCAGCGATTTCTATAGAATTCCTCCCATTTACGTGTTTTCGGGGAGATGATATCTTCAATCCAGCTCATAACATTAAGTTTTAGATGGTTTAATTACTTGCTTTAGTTTGACGGTCGTATATTTCTTGTTTGACCATTTTGTTTTTCTTGTTGAACCACACCAGTGCAATGATGACAATCAAGACCAGGAAAATTGAAAATCCTCCTACTAACAGTGGGTCACCTTCTGCCGGATTGGTGTATAGGTCGGCTGCATCTACATTACCTAAGAATGCAGTTAAATAACTTATTTCCTCCTCGGTAAGCGGTTTGTCTTTATAGGCTTGGCCCATTGCGGGAAAAGGTGGTGCGGATAATATGGCTTTTATTCCCGGCTCTCCACCAAGTCTTGAATATGCTTTTGTAAGATCCTTTGCCAAAGTTCCTCCTGAAATCATATTTGGAGTACTTACATGATGACAAGTAATACAAGATGCACCTCCATTTTGAAGACGAATTGAGCCGTCGAAAATGAGTCTCCCGTTTTCGGCCAAATTTACAGATGCCAAAGGTTCTTTTCTTTTGGGTGCTTCAGTAACAACAGGCTCTTCTGTGGTGTTTTCGGGTTTTACTTCTTTTGGAGCAGGTTCTCCTTTGCTGGCAATAAAAGTTAATATGGATTTGATTTGCGCATCAGACAAAGCTTGATCTGGCATTACCATTTTGTTGAATTCATTAAAAATGGCATTGGCATAAGCATCTCCTGACTTAACAACTGTTTGAGAACTTTTGATGAATTTAAGTAGCCAATCTTCCTTTCTTTTTGTGGTTACCCCTTGCAAGTCTGGTCCAACAAGTTTTCCGTCTCCAACCGTGTGGCAGGCAGCGCAATTGGTTTTAAAAATTTCTTCGCCACTTTGCGAATGCGCTGTTTGAAATTGAAGAAATGCTCCTCCAATCAGTAGTACTTTA
This sequence comes from Flavobacteriales bacterium, assembly GCA_019694795.1. NCBI lineage: Bacteria > Pseudomonadati > Bacteroidota > Flavobacteriia > Flavobacteriales > Flavobacteriales bacterium. The sequence goes on from JAIBBF010000005.1 coordinate 92,219, forward strand.
ATGCCTTTTCGGGTTCCGTTTCCGAAAATCCAGGGCCATTCGGCTGGGTTTATTTTGATTTTCATAACGCTTTAATTTCTTGTTACAAATATTTAATGGATGGGGCTTTTAAAAAATGAGCCATAACATAAAAAACATTGATGGCAATCATAAAAATAGTACTAATTGAACTGTAAAATGCCTAATATTATTGAGATTTATTGCGCTATTTATAACTCTTCTTAATAAGTAAATAAATATGACAGTAATCATATTTTGAAAAAACACCCAATAGAATTTTTCCTCAGAATCGAGGAATGAATAATTAAAAATGCAACGTCAATCATGTTTCTTAATTCGTATTGGTAAACCGTTGGAGAGGATTGCCCGAAGTAGGCTTTAAATTCATGATTGATTAGTTCTATTTTTTTTAGCGCGGTTCGCAATCCTTCCTCCGAACGGATAGCCCCCGACATACGATCCATAATGTGTTTTAATTCATTTCTAAGATTTTCTATAATGGGTGAAAATTTTTTATGAATCCTAGCATTTGAGTTTGGAAGTTTTACTGAGTATACTCGTGGAGGAAAACCCTGAGAAGAAATGAAATCGGCGCATTTTTTGGCAAAAACCTGTGCTTCAGGTAAAGAGTTTGATGCTAATCGATTTGCGCCATGTAAACCGGTATATGCGCATTCACCTAATGCAAATAGATTTTTTATATTACTTTGCCCATCTGTTGTAGTTTCAATGCCCCCACAACAATAATGGGCTGCCGGTGCAATAGGTATAAGATCATAGATCGGATCTAAATTTCTTTCCTGACAGTTTTTAAGAAAGCCTGAAAATCGTCGCGCTAACTCGTTTTTATCGAGATGTCTGCAATCAAGGAAAACAAATTCCTCACTTGTTTTAAGAAGTTCAGCTTGAATAGCAATTGAAATTACATCTCTGGAAGCAAGTTCACCTCTGACATCAGTTTCAAATAGAAATCTTTTTCCTTTGGCGTTTACAAGATATGCACCGTAACCCCGAAGTGCTTCAGTAATTAAGAAGGTATTGAGGTGGTTGGGGCTATAAAATACGGTTGGGTGAAATTGTATAAATTCCATTCCTTTTATTACTGCGCCTGCTCTATGTGCCATTGCAATAGTGTCTCCAGTAGCAACTATGGGATTGGTGGTGCGGGAATAGACTTGACCGACTCCCCCGCCTGCTAAAATGGTATAGGCAGAATAAACCGGAATTTTTTGTTCAGTCTCGTTATCCAGAAAAATTAATCCGAGACAACTTTTTTTGTCTCCTGAAAGAATTAAATCTATTACAAAGCAATTTTCTAAAAGTGTGATATTCGGGAAATCTAGCGTTTTTCGGATTAAAGATTTGATAATTGCTTCTCCGGTTTTGTCTCCGGAATGTACAATTCTATTCCTACTATGCGCTCCTTCTAAGCCAAGGTGGTATTTCCCATTATCTTCACGGTCGAATTCTACTCCCCACTTTTCTAAGTCACTTAATGCATAGGTTGATTGCTCAGAAACGAACTCAACTACTTTTTTATCATTTAAAAAAGCTCCAGAATTTAGTGTGTCTGTGATATGAAATTCAATATTGTCATTTTCCCCTATGGGAATGGCAAGTCCTCCTTGTGCCAAAAAAGAGTTCGATTCTTTATAGTTGGATTTATTCAGAATGAGAATTCTTTTCCCGGAATTTTTTTCAGCCAAATACAAAGCGGCACTTAATCCTGCTATTCCTGATCCTACTATTACGACATCTGTGGCCAGCATAATTCATGAATGTTGTAACATAAGATTAAGAGGAATTCTTGCTTTTCGAATGAGTTCATCGGGTACATCCACCTGATGTGTTTCATTTTGCAAGCAATTCAGGATTTTTGGTAGGGTAATCAATTTCATGTAAGCACATTCGGAACATGCGCAAGTGTTATTTTCCCGAATGGGGGCAGGAATAAATGTTTTATTTGGACAAGCTCTTCGCATTTCGTCCAGAATACCTGCTTCTGTAGCGATTATGAAAGAACTTTCTTCAGCTGTTTTGATGTAATCTAAAAGCGCAGATGTTGAACCAATAAAGCTTGATATGCGTAAAATGTATGGTGGTGCTTCAGGGTGCGCAATCAGAGGAGTTCCAGGAAAATCCGACAGAATTTTCATTAGTTTTTCCATAGAAAATGCGTCATGTACAATGCATGTACCGTTCCATAGCCACATATCCATTTCTGCAACATTATTTACGTATTGTCCAAGATTAGCATCAGGAACAAATAAAATTTTCTCATTAGGCGAAAACAATTTGGCAATTTTTACCGCATTTGAAGAGGTGCAAATGATATCACTTTCTGCTTTTACTTCAGCAGAACAATTTATATAAGATATGATTTTGAAGTCCGGATTTTTCGAGCGGAATTTTCTGAGATCTTCTGCGCAAATCGAATCAGCCAGAGAGCACCCGGCGAGTGGATCAGGAATCATGACTTTTGCCGTAGGATTTAAAATTTTCACCATTTCAGCCATGAAATATACCCCTGCCATCACGATTTTATCGCACTTCAATTTCTTAGCCTGTTGTGCAAGAAATAGACTGTCCCCAATGTAATCGGCAATTTCTTTGATTTCGGCAGTTTGGTAATAATGAGCAAGTACAATTACTTGCTTCTCTTTTTTTAGCGCAATGATTTCCTTTTTTAAGGTATTGGCTTCCATGTTTGTTTTTTGCAAGAATAGGTACAGTATCATTTTAAGTTTATGATGGCTGTCATATTTTTGTTTTTTTTCATATTCGAAATTTGACAAAAAGAACAATCATGGTATCCTTTGATACAGCAATAAAAAAAATTGGAGATGCAGTCTTCCCTTTCTCCATTGAAGAAATTCCGCTTTCTGATGCCAATCTGCGTTATTTGGCTGAGGAAATTATTTCACCAATAGATTTGCCTCCATTTGACCAGTCGGCAATGGATGGTTATGCAATCATTCAGAATGATATGGAGGAATTGGATTTAATTCAAGGTGAAATAAAGGCCGGCGACTCTGGAAATATTTCAATTTCAAAGGGGCAAGCGATTCGTATTTTTACCGGTGCACCTGTTCCTCCAAATGTAGACATGGTTGTTCCCCTGGAATATACAGTAGTTTTTAGTGATAAAATTGCCTTTGAATCATCCAAATTTAGACAAGGTGCCAATATCAGAAAACAGGGCGACCAACAAAGAGCAAATGAAATAGCTGTTCGTTATGGTACACGAATTACCGCTGCTGTTTCGGGTTACATTGCTGCCCTTGGTATTCGAAAGGTGAAGGTGCGAAAGCAACCTAAAATTGGTGTTATTACAAGTGGAAATGAATTAAAATCTACAACGGGAAAATTAAAAGAAGGAGAAATATTTGAATCTAATTCTTTTACAATAGCATCTTTTTTTAATCAATTAGGTGTACCTATTGCTTTTCATTTGAATTTACCTGATGATGCTTCCAAAACATTATCTACCCTAAAAGCTGCAATAAAAAAAGCGGATGTTCTTATTATCACCGGAGGTATGTCAGTTGGAAATTTTGATTTCGTGTATCCTTCATTGTTGAATTGTGATGTTGAGGAAGTATTCTATAAAGTAGATCAAAAACCTGGAAAGCCTATCTTTTTTGGAAAAAAAGAAAATCATTTAATTTTTGGTCTTCCTGGTAATCCTGCCGCGGTTTTAACGTGTTTATATCAATACGTGTATCCTATGTTTGAGGGGCTGATGGGATCTCCTATTAAGGGTTTGCCTAGGTTGAAGTTTAAATTAAACCAGGACTTGCAAAAGCCAGAATCACAAACAAGATTTTTAAAAGGACTTATCTCAAATCATAAACTTGAGATTTTAGGAGGTCAAGAGTCTCATATGCTCAAATCTTATATAGAAGCAAATTGTTTAGTCCTATTGCCTTCAGGAACAGAACGATTTTATAAAGGTGATGAAGTTGAGGTTCAACTTTTAGTTATATGATGTAAATCATAAAACATATTGAGGGCGGTCATTTATTGATTTACTAAAACCAAAGAGATTTGTAAAAATCACAATTCGTATGCACAAGGTAAAAGGCAACATCTGGATTGAAACCGAAAAAGGAGCCTTTCTTGGTTCAGGTCGTGTTGAATTATTATTGCGTATTAAGGAATGTGGCTCAATTGCAGAGGCGGCAAGAGCTATGAAAATGTCGTACCGACAAGCTTGGGAACTTGTTAAATCGATGAATTTACAATCCCGAAAACCCTTGGTGATTACTTTGACCGGCGGCACAAAAGGTGGGGGCACCATTGTAACTTCTGAAGGTGAACTTGCAATAATTAACTATAAAAAAATTCAGGAAAAATTTTCCGCATTCTGTGAGGCTCAAACCAAGGAATTAATCTTTTGATTTTTTTTGCATGGCGCTATACTTTTTTAACAATAACGGGTAATATGGAAACAATTTTGTTTTTAGCAATTATAGCTTTAGTTGCCTTTTTATATGCAAGTGTTGGGCATGGGGGCGCAAGTGGCTATCTTGCTTTAATGGCGATATGGGGAACACCCATTGGAGAAGTGAGATCTACTGCTTTGGTATTAAACATAATTGTTTCCTCAATTGCTTTTATTCATTATTATAGAGCAGGTTTTTTTCGATGGAATTTGTTTTGGCCTTTCGTTGTATTGAGTGTGCCAATGGCCTTTGTTGGAGCAATGATTCCTTTGGAAGGAAGTGTATATAAAGTTGTACTGGGTGTTATTTTGGCGTTGGCAGTTTTTCGACTTTTTTTTATTTCTGAAAAGAAAGAAACAAAGGAGTTAAAAATACTGCCTGCAATACTATTTGGAGGGGCAATTGGAATGCTTTCCGGAATGATCGGAATTGGTGGTGGAATTATTTTGAGCCCACTAATCATCTTATTGGGATGGTCAAATATAAAGGAGTCATCAGCCATCTCAGCTCCTTTTATTCTCGTAAATTCCATTTCGGGGCTTGTTGCTCTTTTGTATTTCAGTCTTAAATGGAATACAGATATGAGTCTTTGGGTTTTGTTTGGTATTCTTGGTGGATATGCCGGAGCCTATTTTGGCTCAAACTATTTCAATGTTCCAGTGGTAAGAAATATTTTGGCGACAGTTTTATCGATTGCTGCTGTTAAATTAATGCTGGTATGATGAGTTTTCAATTATTTGGCGCGGTTTTGTCGGGTGGTAAGAGCAGCCGAATGGGAAGTGATAAGGCATTGCTTCCGTGGGCAAATTCAAACTTTCTACATTCGGCGATTCATCTAATTAAACCATTCTGCAAAAAGGTTATTATTTGTTCCGCGAATCCAAATCATGATATAGATGGTGAAATTCGAATTCATGATATTGTTCCATCGCATGGACCTGTTTCCGGGATTATTTCGGCATTGTCCTTTTTTTCGGAATACCCTGTTTTAATAGTTGCCTGCGATATGCCTTTTTTAAGTAAAATGGTAATTATTGAACTCTGTAAAAATTATCATTCAAAATATGATGCAATTGTGTTTGTTGAGCAGGGTGAACGAGAGCCGCTTTGTTCCATTTACAATCCTACTTCTCTTTTAAAATTTCAAAAGAGTTTCGATTCTGGAGTTTATAAACTGCAGGAAATATTAAATGGTATGGATGTGAAGTATGTTATGTTGAAACGCAATTTTAATAATTTTTCGGAATCATATTTTCGAAATGTAAATACCATGGATGATTATAAACAATTAATTGAAAAATATTATGAGTAATTGTGAAATCATATTTAACGGGTCGCTTCAAGACCGAACCGGATGCTTAGGTGCATATATTGAAATTCAACCGGGAGATACATTATTGGATGTTCATGTCCAAGCAATAAATCGTTTTCCGGTGCTACGGGGCTTGACATATTCAATTGCTTCTGAGTCTGATTTTATGCATCAGAATGATTTAGTTAGAGAAGGACAAAAGATTCATTTTATGCCACCCTTTGCAGGAGGATGATTTTTATGGAAACGGATGATAGATATTCGCGACAAGTGATGTTTGCTGGTTTTGGTAAACAACGACAGGAAAAATTGCAATTGGCTCGTGTTTTTATTGCAGGTGCCGGAGGGCTGGGTTCTCCTGTAATCCAATATCTTGCAGGATGCGGCGTTGGAGAGTTGGTCATTGCGGATTTTGATAAAGTTGAATTATCCAATCTTCACAGACAAACAATATTTAATGAATCTCAGATTGGTCAATTCAAATCCTTTTGTTCTGCCTTGTGGGTAAAGCAATTTAATGCTTCGATTAAGGTTTCATATATTACAGAAAGAATTACGTCCGATTATTTGAATCTGATGCATGTTAATTTTGACGTTGTAATAGATGCAACGGATAATCTCGAGACCAGATATGTTTTAGATTCATGGTGCGGTAAACGTCAAATACCATTGATTTATGGCGGAGTTTCGGGGACTAATGGTCAATTGTCTGTATTTCATTTCCCTAATTCTCATAATGAGAAATTTTCATTTCAAGATGTATTCCCTATTCGGCATAGTGACTCCATTAATTGTAATTGTGTTACAGAAGGAGTTATAGGAACAGTCCCGGGAATTGTGGGAATATATCAGGCCATGGAAGCGATTAAAATTATAACTGGGATAGGAGAAGTTTTTTCTGGAATTCTTTTACATATAAATACGATTACTGGCGAAAATAAAAGACTCAGAATCCACAAAACGAAACTTGAAAGTGAAAAAATTATGGAGGATACCTGTGTTCAAGAATTGGAGATTAATGAATTTATGAAGGGCTTTGAGCAGGGTATATTTTCTTTTTTTGTTGATGTAAGGGAGGAGAACGAATTGCCTGATTTTCCATTTGAGAATGTTTTACGAATCCCCCTTAGTGAGATTCAAAATTCAGTTCACTTAATTCCGAGTGATGCTAACGTTGTCCTGGTTTGTAATTCGGGATTACGAAGTTTAAATGCTTGCCGTATATTAAATAATCTTGGAAATTTCGAAAAATTATTTTCCCTGAAAGGGGGACTTTTAAAATTGTTATCTGTGAATAAATAAACTGATATCCTATGACTAAATCAATTTTTCAGGAAGGAGCAATTTCGCCATTACAAATTGCTAAGGCAATCGAAAAGCATAGCACAAAACTTATGATTGGCGCCCATGACATTTTTTTGGGTCAGGTGAGATCCGATCAAATAGATGAGAAGAATGTTGTTGCAATCGAGTATTCTGCAAATCCAATGTTCGCTGATAAGGTTATGCAAAATATTCGTGAAGAAACATTTGAGAAATATAGAATTACCTGTATGCATGTTCACCATTCTCTTGGTAGAGTCTCGGCAGGAGAGATTTGTTTATTTGTGTTTGTTTCTGCTGCACATCGTCACACGGCCTTCGAGGCTACCAGATATTTGGTTGAGAGAATTAAAAAAGAATTGCCGGTTTGGGGCAAAGAACTATTTATGGATGAATCATATCAATGGAAAACAAATACTTTGTAAAATGGTCGATATTACCTTAAAAAATTATTCCCTTCGCAAAGCAATCGCTCAAAGCCTTGTTACTGTTAGTAAACAGGAAACCATAGAATTAATCAGGTCGAACCAGATCCCAAAGGGGAATATTTTTGAAATGAGTAAAGTTGCGGGGCTGTTCGGTATAAAACGTACCAGCGATTTGATTCCGGATTGCCACCCTTTACCGGTTGAGTTTTCCTCCATTAAAGGTAGTATTGATGGACTTTCAATTGTCATTGAAGTAGAAGTTCATACTATTTACAAAACAGGTGTTGAGGTTGAGGCAATGACCGGAGCAAGTATTGCAGCGTTGACGATTTACGATATGCTTAAGCCTGTGGACAAAGGTGTTATTATTGAGAAAACATTTCTGGTTGAGAAAAAAGGTGGAAAATCGGACTTTCAAAAAGATATTGATTCTTCTTTGAAGGCAGCAGTGGTGGTTTGTTCAGACACCATTTCTGGCGGGAGCAAGGAGGATAAGGCAGGAAAAGCAATAATTCGTCACCTTGAAAGAAATAAAGTGAAAGTTGCGGATTATTTTATTATTCCAGATGATCCAAATGAAATTGCATCACTGGTTCATCAAATGAACGATGCAGGGTGTAATATGCTCTTTTTTACAGGTGGCACCGGACTTTCAAGACGAGATGTTACTCCTGATGTTGTTAAGCCATTACTCACCAGAGAAATCCCTGGTATTATGGAAATGATTAGAAGTTATGGACAGCATCGATCTCCGTATTCATTTCTTTCAAGAGGGGTTTCAGGAATGGTGAACGACATGCTTGTAATTACTTTGCCCGGTTCTACAAAAGGTGCGGATGAGAGTATGCACGCTATTATGCCTCATATCTTGCATTTATTTAAGGTCATTGATGGTGGGGGACATGAAGGAGGTTATTAAATGTAAAGATGTTTACAAATGGCTTAAGATAATTTAGGGTGTATTGATAGACATTTTCATCGAGTACTAAAAAAATAATCGGGGATATCGCATCAGCAATACCCCCGATTGGTATTCAACAAGCATCGTTATTAAATTGGAAGCTCAAAGGAAGTTTTCCAGATTTCATCTGAAATATTGGATTTTACTTTAAGTTCAAGAAAGGATTCATCACCTGATTTGATGATGCTTCTATCAATGATTTGTCCGTCTTCAGATGTGTTATCACCATGAGATTTTGACATGGTATCACCCAGTCTTGGGAGAAATGGATATAGTAAGGTCAGTTTTTCATCTTCTGTTTTAACTAATTTTGACGCTGCATTGAATAGAAGTTCTTCAAATTTTTCAATGAATACATCTTGTTCCATTTTTTTGGCTTCATCGGCCGGAATTGATTTTGTCCAATCTATAAAGGCACTAATGGCTTCTTTTCCTGAACTTTCCTGAACATAATTTGGAAATGGTGATCTGAAGAACTCATTATCTGTATGCCAATATTTTATGGCTGATAACAACATATCGGCTTCAACAACCTCTAATTCGTTTATTTTTTCTTTAAGTACCATACGATGACTTTTCTTCGAAATTAGAGTGTATTCTTTTTTCTAAATATGATGTATGTCATAATGCTCTATTCTCTTTCAATTCTTTTCCTTTTTCTTTCCAAGGCCAAATCAAATTGCTTTTTTTCTTCTGCTGTACCGGGCTTCACTTGCGGAACCGGAGTGGGTTTTTGGTCGTCATCAATGGCTACAAATGTGAAGTATGCCTCCGATAGTTTTTTTGATCGATTCGTGGTTACGCGTCTAGATTCAGCCTTAACGTGAATTTCCATTGAACTTTGAAAGGATCTCGTTATTTTAGCCCTAATTGAAATGACCTCTCCAACCGTTGCTCCTTCTTTAAAAGTCAATTCTTCAACACATGCTGTAACTGCAATTTTTTCGGCATGAGTTTGTGCACATACGGCACAAGCTATATCCATCCAATCCATGAGCCTTCCGCCTTGTAATATACCCATAGGGTTAGTATCGTTCGGAAATACCACTTGTGTAAATACCGTTTCAGAATCTTTTGGGGGCTTGCTTGTTTTCATACTGCAAAACAATAAAGTGTGATTTTTAAAAACCATGATGGCTATCATAGTTTTTTGAGTATTGATAGAGTTTTATTTGCAAAAAAAATATTATGAAAAAGACTTTGAAAAAAGTTTCATGGGCAGAACCATTCAAAATTAAAATGGTTGAGTTGTTAAATATGACCAATGCTTCTCAAAGAAAGAAAATGATAGCGGAAGCAGGTTACAATACCTTTTTATTGAAATCCCGGGAGGTTTATATTGATCTTTTAACTGATAGTGGAACTTCGGCTATGAGTGACAGGCAATGGGCGGGTTTAATGATGGGTGATGAAGCATATGCAGGGAGTGAAAATTTTTACCACTTAGAGGAGATTGTTAAAGAGTATTACGGTTATAAATATGTTATACCAACACATCAAGGACGAGGTGCTGAAAATTTATTATCTAAAATTTTGATAAAGCCAGGTGATACAGTTCCGGGAAATATGTATTTCACTACAACTCGATTGCACCAAGAACTAGCAGGTGGAACATTTTCTGACGTAATTGTAGATGAAGCGCATGATTCGTTTAACGAAAACCCATTTAAAGGAAATATTGATTTGGATAAGGTGGAATCCTTAATCAAAAAACATGGTCCTTCAAGGATACCCTATATCTGTGTTGCAACAACAGTAAACATGGCCGGAGGACAGCCCATTTCTTTACAAAATCTTAAAGAGCTTCGTGCCTTAACGAAAAAGCATGGAATAAAAATATTTCTTGATATGACCAGAGTAGCAGAAAATGCATATTTCATACAAGAAAGGGAAAAGGAGTATCAAGGATTTTCAATAGCGCAAATTGTTTTAGAGATTTGCAGTCAAACAGATGGAGCCACAATGAGCGCTAAAAAAGATGCTTTGGTTAACATTGGTGGATTTTTGGCAGTGAATGATAAAGAAATTTATGAGGAGGCAAGTAACCTTGCTGTAGTTTATGAGGGGCTGCATACATACGGAGGATTGGCAGGGCGCGATATGGAAGCAATGGCCATTGGTATTGTAGAATCGATGCAAGACGATCATATGCATGCCAGAATTGGTCAAGTTCGTTATTTGGGGCAAAAATTAATAGACGCAGGGATTCCAATTGTACGTCCAATTGGTGGACATGGGATTTTTCTCGATGCCAAAAAATTTCTTCCCCACTTAAAACAAGATCAGTTTCCTGCTCAAGCTCTGGCCGCCGAAATTTATCTTGATTCCGGAGTAAGGACAATGGAGCGTGGAATTGTATCTGCAGGAAGAGATAAAGTTACCGGAGATCATTATTATCCAAAATTAGAACTGGTTCGATTTACTATCCCTCGTCGTGTGTACACTCAGGCGCATATGGATGTAATTGCCGAATCTGTTTATAGAGTTTATGATAGGAAGAAGTCCATTAAAGGACTGAAGATGACCTATGAACCCAAATATTTGAGATTTTTTCAAGCTAGATTTAAACCCTTGAATTGATAATTCCGATTCGTTACTTTGCGATTGAAATACTTATCTTTTTAGTGGTTTGTGATGCTAATATTATTGCAATCATCTCCAATTGAAATTGGTTAGTAACATGCTCATGTGAATTATTTTCCGGGACTATTTCAGGGTGTAAGGTAATTGCAAATTGAGGCCTGTCAATAGAAATGGTAACACCTAAAGTAGCATTTAGTATGGTTATTGGGTTCACTAATGAGTTAATTCATTGGTCATAATAATTACTGGAAAAGAGGAACAATTTTCAGTCGTGAAATATTTAAGTTCCGGTATCTTTGAATAGTAAAATAGAACTTTCGAATTTTGTTATTGTTGATTATTTCGTTTCCAATAACTACAATTTATTAGACCCGGATTTAATAATGGTTGTTCTCTTTAAAAATGAAATGTTGTATAAATGTATTTTTAGAGATTTAAGTTTACGGTAAAATAATATATTCCTCCTATACTTGGCCCTCCAAGTATAGAATAGTAATATTGGTTGAATGCGTTGTTTGCTCCTGCTTTAAAATTTATTTTTCTGTTTTTTGAAATCCATGTTAGGTTTGCATCAATAGTGAAAAACGATGGAACCATTCCGGATACCAAAAATGATATATATTTATAGGAAGTTTGATAGTGAAATTGAACCCCAAATCCAAACCTTTTATAGAAATCGTCCCATTGGGCATTTAAATTTGTCGTAACAGTTGGAGTATTAAATCCATCTTCCAGTCCGTCTCCATTTTCCGTGTTGTACAACTTTGCTATTGAAATATTATGTTTTATCAATATTTTCTCGAAAAGCCTAAGTTGAATTCCAAAACTTCCACCAGCGCTTATGACTCTTGATTTAGAATTTGTCCATAGTCTATATTTTAATTGTTTATTTTTTTCATACAAAAAGAAGGCAATAGAATCAGTATCATTTGTTAATGGAACGCTAGCTTCTACTTGCGCAATAAAATTATCAAAACTTGAAGCGTATCCATCAATATCGATAAAAAGCTTTTCGTGAAAGAATTTTGCCCTAATTCCGCCTTCTATTGATTTAAGATGCTCAGGTTGTAGGTATGTGTATGGATTTATTTTTAATAAATATGTATTAGCAATAATTGCCTGGTCTTGACTTATTCCTAGATTATTCATGTCGGAATTTACCTTGGCTTGAAATTTTTCAATTGAAGATTTTGTATACGAATTTTCAAATATTCCTTCAGACATTATTCTTAATCCGCCAACACGTTTCACACCTCCGGAATTTACGTTTGAGAACCCTTCAAATATGCTTGGGAATCTATACCCGGATTGATAACCGATTCTAAGTTGAATTTTTTTCGGATTATTCCATGAAATTGTAATTCTGGGATTTAATTTCATTTTGAAATAGTCACATTTGTCAATTCGAATTGCACTAGTAACTTTAAGATTGCTCTTGAATGTAGAAGAAGCTTGGATAAAGCCTCCATATTTAGAATAATCTAGGTTCTTTTTTTGGGGATTAGGATTAATAAAATAATTTCCATCCGGTATAATACTGTACCTTCTCCAATCCACTCCGCTTAGAAGTGAGATTTTATTTTTCCCTATGAATAAAGAACATATTTCATTCCAATTCATACCTATTTCTCCGTTAGTAAGAAATGATTTAACTTTTAATGCGGCTCCTAAGTCCCAATTATTAATATTAATTAGAGAGGCTTTCATTT
>JAIBBF010000006.1 GCA_019694795.1 Flavobacteriales bacterium
GTGGTGTTTTATTGAATTGTTGTTTTTCTAAATCAAAATAGTTCAATCCACCACCCCAGGTACCGAACCATAATTTTTGTCCCGACTTTTCGAGGCACAAAATATTTTCATGGGTATAATTTTGTTCCCTTCCATAATGCACTATTTCGCGACTCTTCCTGTTAAATACCGCTAAGCCTTCACCAATGGTGCCTATCCAGATTTTCTCGAGCGATTCTTCCGCAAAACAAAAAATGGTATTGGTCCGCAAACCTTTTGCATCGTAACTGTCGGTATTAATGTGATTGAATTTACCGATGCTTCGGTGATAAACCGTAATTCCATACGTATCGGTTCCCAACCACATGGAGTGCGCTTTGTCTTCGTATAAAACGCGGACAAAATTATCGCGCATCGAAAAGGGATTTTTCTCAATGGCTTTTACGACTCGAAAATTATCTTTTTCGGGATCATATAAATCAATTCCATCGGCAGTGGCAATCCATAACTGACCAATATGGTCTTCTAAAATGGAAGTGACCCTCCGGCTCGATAAGGAATGTTCATCGTGTTCGTCGTTAAAATAGTAGGTGTATTTATTAGTGGCCCGGTCGTATTTGGCGAGGTAACCTCCGTCATATCCGATCCATAAATTCCCGTTGCTGTCCTCATAAATAGCTCTGATACGATTACTGTTCTCCACTACATAGTCGCCCTTCGCATCCAGATCCGAATGATCTTTAAACGACTGCGTTTTTAAATCGTAGGATAACAATCCCGAACGTGTAGTTCCAATCCACAACACGCCATTCCTATCCTGATACAAGGTTCTTATCTGATCATTTTTAATCACCTTGGAAGGATTGTTAGGGTTCACCATTTCATCGAGATACCGCTGGAATTTTCCGGTGGAAATGGTGAAGAGATGCAATCCGTTATCGGTACCGATCCACAGCGAATTCTCATCGTGTTGAACAATGGATGTAATATTATCCGAATGAAGAGCGGATTCGTTGCGTGGATCTGCACGGTACGAATCGAATTTGTTAAAGTATTTATCGTAACGGTTTAAACCACCTTCCAAGGTACCTACCCAGAGAATGCCTTTGTTGTCGACATACAAACAATTAATCCAGTTATCCGATAATGTGCGTTCAATTTCGGGATTGTGTTTAAACACAGTGATTTCTCTTCCATTATACCGGTTTAATCCATCATCTGTTCCAAACCATAAAAAACCATCTTTATCTTCCGTAATTGCATTGACCCGACTTTGCGATAATCCTTGTTCTTTACCAATATGCTTGAATTTAAATTCCTGAGCATAGGTGTTCAGTTGAACCACAAACAGAATTAGGACAAAAATCGATTTCCTCATTTACAGAAAACTTTGAATGGCCAATTCGTATGATTTTAATCCAAAACCAAGTATTACCCCTTTGCAGTTTTTTGCCAAAAGGGAATGATGGCGGAATTCTTCACGGGCGTGAACATTGCTGATGTGGACTTCAATAACCGGAGTTGAAATGGAAGCAATCGCATCCGCGATGGCCACGGAAGTATGGGTATATCCACCGGCATTTAAAATGATGCCATCTGCTTGTCCAAATCCAAATTCATGAAGTTTATTGATAATTTCTCCTTCAATGTTGCTTTGAAAATAGAGAATTTCATGCGCAGTAAAACGACTCCTTAATTCAGGAAGATATTCCTCGAAGGACTTATCGCCATAAACAGAAGTTTCGCGTTGACCCAACAAATTGAGATTGGGACCATTTACGATGAGTAGCTTCATAGTATAAATATAGCACTATTCCCCAATTTTGCATTGAACCAATAAAAATGTAACCTTTTCAGAAGAATAACGATATTCATGCTATGAACTGGCAGGTAGCAATAAGGGGATTCCAATCCTATCTTCGACTGGAAAAATCACTTTCGGTCAATTCTATCGATGCCTATGAAAACGATGTAAGAAAGCTTCAGGAATGGACCGAATTAAAAGGGAATAAGCTGTTTCCCGATGAAATCAGACTCAGCGATCTTCAGGAGTTTGTAGCTTATATCAACGAATTGGGATTGTCCGCCACCAGCCAGAGCCGGATTCTTTCCGGAATTCGTGCTTTTTATCGTTATCTGTTGCTGGAAAATGAAATTAAGTCGGATCCAACCGAATTGTTGGATATGCCCAAAACCGGCAGGAAATTACCGGATACACTCAGCTACGAGGAAATACAAAAAATTATCGATGCCATCGATCGCAGTTTGGCCGACGGTGAACGAAATAAGGCTATCATTGAGGTGTTATACAGTTGTGGATTGCGGGTAAGTGAATTGACCGATCTGCGATTATCCAATATTTATTTTAACGAAGGTTTCATTCGTGTTATTGGTAAAGGAGATAAAGAACGACTGGTACCGATTGGTCGACTGGCCCTGGAACAAATTCTTCGCTATAAAGAACAATTGCGCGATCATCTTAAGATCGTTAAAGGCAATGAAGATCATGTCTTTCTAAATCAACGCGGCTCTGCAATTTCAAGGGTGTATGTGTTTACTATGATTAAAGCACTTTGTCTGAAAGCCGGAATCAGGAAGAAAATTAGTCCACATACTTTTCGCCATTCCTTTGCCACCCATCTGGTTGAAAATGGAGCCGATTTAAGGGCGGTTCAGGAAATGCTTGGTCATGAAAGCATCACCACAACGGAAATATACACCCATCTCGACCGAAACTTCCTCAAGGATACGCTATTGAGTTTTCATCCACGCTCAGGGAAATAAATCCACAATAATCGAACGCTTTTTGAGTTTGTTTGTACAGCTCTAAAAGTCTTTCTATGCCTCGCCTCCTCATTCTCCTTATTGTTGCCTTTCCTCTTTCGTTTCAACTCATACCTGAAAAAAAGGAACCGCGTATTGAAGTTGCAATAGAATCAAAACAATCAAAGGCCATAGATACCATAGTGCCATTAACAGATACCTTAAAAAATTATCCGGAATTAAAAGTAAAGGATCCTCAAAGTGGCAAAAAGAGCGAATTAAGGGTGTCAACATTAAATGTTGATGTGAAGGTCAGCGGTAATTTTGCAACGACCACCTTTGATATGTTGTTCTATAATGAAACCGACCGTGTCCTGGAAGGTGAATTAATTTTTCCACTGGGTGATGGTCAAACCATCTCGCGATTTGCGTTGGACGTAAACGGAAAATTACGTGAAGGCGTTGTGGTGGAAAAGGAAAAAGGACAACAGGTTTTTGAGTCGACCATTCGCAGAAAAGTGGATCCGGGATTATTGGAGCATGTGCAGGGTAACAGTTATAAAGCAAGAGTATATCCCATTCCCGCAAAAGGAAATAAACGACTTGTTATTGCATTTGAACAGAATCTGAATTACGATGGAAAAGAGTGGATTTATTTATTGCCCATGCAGTATCCCTATTCCATTGATGAATTCCATTTAAAAACAGAGGTCGTTCAACAGGAAATAGAGCCCATTCCTTATCAAAATGAATTGGCCAATATGAGTTTCAAAAAAATCCGAAGCAGTTACTTGGCTGAAGTAAATGAAAAAGATTATAAAGCAAATCAACAAATTGGATTCGCTATTCCTACTGACAAGGATCGACAGATCTATACTTCCACACAGAATAATGAAAATTATTTTTGTGCCATTTTGCATCCGAATTTACCCGAAGTAAAACGCAATCCTGTTTCGTCTACCTTGTTGGTTTGGGATGTTTCCACCAGTGGTGAAAAGCGGGATCATGCCAAAGAATTTGCACTTCTGGATAAGTATTTCAAACACCACCAAAACCTGGTTGTTTATCCCGTTTTATTTGCACATGAAATCATTGATAAAGGAAAAAGTTTTAGAATCGTTAATGGAAACTGGAATGAATTACGTTTATTTCTAAGTTCGCTTTCCTATGATGGAGCCAGTTCAATGGGCTGTTTAAATTTTCAGGATTTCAAACTCGGAAACCGATATTCGGATGAAGCTTTATTGTTTAGTGATGGCTTATCCAATTTTTCAGAAAGCAATCCCAGTCTTTCCTCCTATCCTGTTTCCACGATCATCACTTCTCAAAATGCCGATCACGGAGTGATGAAAAAAATCGCACTTAGCAGTGGAGGATCGTGCATCAATTTAATGACGGAGACCGTTGAAAGCGGATTGAACAAAATGATCCATTCGGATTACAGAATTAAATCCATTGTTTCTTCCGATAAATCTGTTTACGACGTAGCCGGTATCAGTACTATTATTACGGAAAATACGCTGATCATAAGCGGAAAATACAATGGAAACCGAACCATGTTTACGCTGGTTTTCCAGGCGGGTAATCAAGCTGAAATTCCATTTATTGTTACACTGAATGGAGTAAACCAGCAAAGTGAAATGGATATACAGCGGATTTGGTCATGGAAAAAATTTGAGGATTTAGAGCTTTTAAATCCGGAAAACAAAAAAGAAAATGCTGCATTTGCTAAGGAGAATAAATTAGTTACTCCCTATACCTCACTCATTGTATTAGATGAACTGGAAGATTATGTTCAACACCGGATCGTTCCTCCTATTGAACTTCAAACAGAATACTGGAAAATGGTAGAAAGTGAAGTTAAAGCTCAAAATGATGCCAAGGAAAGTCACATGGAAGCCGTTGTTCAAATGTTCCTTCAACGTCTCGAATGGTGGAATACTGATTTCAGCAAACAGAAAAAAGAAACGACAAGCACCAAGGTAGTAGAACATGAAATAAATGAAGAATCCGCTTCAGAAGGAGTTTCGATGGATTCCATTTCCTTTTCTCAAGGAAGATTGGAGGGAATATCGAATAATGTAAACGCAAATAATGTTACCGTGTCGGGTACTTATTCTATTCAGGTGACCGATGCAAATGGGGCTACAGCGTTTGGATTTAGTACTGGAGATGGATCAGACCTGGATATTGGTTTTAAAAACAAACAAGGCTACAGCGGAACCACCACACTGGATGAATGGAACCCGGATATGCCTTATTTGAGAGAAATCAAAAAAGCTTCGGAGGGCACACTGTACTCGACCTATTTAAAACAAAAAGCTGAGCACGGAAATTCACCTGCATTTTATATTGATGTTTCCGATTATTTTATTTCCCTGGGCAAAAAACAAGAAGCGCTCCGAGTGCTTTCGAATGTAGTTGAAATTGAATTGATGAATTATAAATTCATGCGGATTCTTGCCCATCGTTTGTTGCAACTGGGTTATGTCGATTATTCCATTGCTCTTTTCAGAAAAGTATTAGAGATTCGTCCCGAAGAACCCCAATCCTATCGCGATCTGGCTCTTGCCCTGGAGCGAAAAGGTGAATACAATGAGGCCATTGCTTTATTGTATCATATCGTGGAAAATCCCTGGGATGGACGTTTCCCCGAAATTGAATTAATCGCGTTGGAAGAATTAAATTCCATCGCTGCACGTTATCCGAAATCAAATGTGAGCAAGGTTCAGGAAAAACTACGTAAAGCCATGCCTTGCGATATTCGTGTGGTGGTTACCTGGGATACGGATAATTGTGATCTCGATTTATGGGTGACCGATCCAAATGGTGAATTGTGTAAATATGATCATTCCAGAACGGCAATGGGAGGATTAATCAGTCGCGATTTTACAGGTGGGTACGGACCCGAGGAGTTCCTTTTAAAGAAGGCTACCAAAGGGAAATATAAAGTCCAGATTAACTATTACGGAACCTCAGAACAAACCTTAACCGGACCGGCCACCATTCAGGTGAAAATGATCCGATCGTTCGGTACGCCGTTCGAAAAAACGACAGAAGTCACCAGAAGATTATCTACAGCTAAAGAAGTGGTAGATATCGGAAGTTTCGAATATTGATTAATAGTTAATGGGAATTCCGGATGCCTTCAAGGGTGAAAGGAATTCGGCCAAATTTTTCTCGCTTGGAAAAAAGAGCTGAAGAGAAAGTAGATCTCTGTTTTCCTTTTGATGGAAGATAAGCGTTAATATTTTTCCGTTGCTTCCTTTATAAGAATGAAAACCTTCGTCTTTAATGTTGACTTCCGAATACAAACCGAAATAATAATTAACCACTTCCCCGTTTTGCTCAAGAATGATTTCTTCAGCGGATAATAAAAGTTTTCCTGCATGATAAATCTTTCCGGCGCGAACGAAAAAAAAGAGACCTGTTAAGGCAAAAACCATTACCATTCCCATTAAGATAACTCCTGCAGAATAGGACAAGTTGGGAGCGGTAGAAAGAAGAAAAAACAAAGTCATGGCTGCCACAATAAATCCTGCGGCATACATTATTTTACTTCGTTTGTGCTGATCGATTGAAACGAGTTCAAATTCCATTACGGATTTGTTTTAATCCAGTTGTATTGGAATTCATAATTGCGGAAATCTTCGGCAATCCAGATATAGGTTCCGAATATTTTTCCTTTCACCCATTTTTCGACTTCCTTATTATGCTTATCGTTTTGCGTAGCGTTTTGCAATAACTGATAATCATCGGTAAGATTAGCTCGATGTGGAGCTGTTCGTTTATTCAGTTTTAAAATTCTGAATCCTTGTTTTCCATCACCGGAGGTGTACGGAACAGGCAAAGAAATTTCGCCTTCTTTCATTCGATCCAGCGTCAGAAATAATTGAGGATCTAAATCGGTCACATCAAATCGCGTATCGCCGTTGACGGGGTTCGATACTACTCCTCCATTTTGTTTGGTGTCCTTATCGTCGCTATATTTTGCAACGGCATCTAAGAATGAAATTTCCTTATTCATGATGCTGTGATACACCGAATCGAGTTTAGCACTGGCTTTACGCATATCCATACTTGAAACTTTGGGAACATATAAAATGTGTCGACCCTTATATTCATCGCCGCGGCGTTGGATTAATTGCATAAAATGATAACCATAATCGGTTTCAAACACTTCAGAAAACTCACCATCTTTTAAACGGAAAGCAATGGCATCGAATTGGGGTACAAACGTACCGCGTGGAATAAAATCCCATTCACCGCAACGTGAACGTGATCCGGGATCATCGGAGTCGAGTGCTTCAACGCAGAAGGAGCAATCGCCTTTCATAATGCATTGACGCACCTTTTCGAGTTTCTCTTTAATGCGTTTTTTTTCCTCAGACGTTACTACTGGAATTATCGTGATTTGCGAGAATTCTACCTGAGAATTAATCAGTGGCAGACTGTCCTTCGGTATTTTTTTATAAAACTCACGGATATCCTGAGGTGTCACTTTTAAATTCTCTGTAATTTTTCTCTCCATCGCTTGCGATAAAAGTTTATCCTTTACCATGGGGTAAAACTCTTCTTTAATTTCAGCCACGCTTTTACCGTAAAATTCCTCCAGTTTTTTTCTTCCTCCAATCTGATTTTCGAAAAAGCGGATTCTACCTTCCAGTTCATTTTGAATTTGTGCTTCTGTCACTTCCAGTGAATCGATTTCAGCATGATGAATTAACAACCGTTCGTACAATAATTGATCAAGGATTAAGCCTTTTCCATTTGGACCGAGATTAAAACCTTGGGAAAGCGCCTGGATTCTTTGCATCTCAACTTCGGAATACAAAATAGGATGATCGCCAACCACGGCAATAACACGGTCGATATTCTGTGTTTGTGCCGAAAGTTTCAAGGTGGAAATCACCATGACAAGGAAAAAAAGTAATTTATTTCTCAACATAATTTTTAATCTCAGTTTGCGCCGCATTTAATAATTCAATCCGCATTTTCCGAACAATTTCAGTTGTTCTTGCATTCAATATCCTGGCTTTAATGTTATCCCGTTCAAATGAAATGGGAGAAACTTCATCCTTTAAACTATAATCGTAAATGGTAAGGAAATACACAAATTCTTCATCTTCAAAACTGATGTTTTTTGTCGATTTTAAAAACGAGGTTTTGTCCTCCACCTTAATGGGTACTTCCTTTAACAGGTCGCTGAAATAAATCCAGCTTTCCTGATCATTATAAAAACTAACGGCATTTTCTGCACAAAATTTTTCCAAATCAGCAATATCTTTTTCATTGCCCGATTTATACCATTTTTCCACCTTTTCACGTCCTTTTACCGTTTTATCCAGCTTAACGTACAACACTTTTACGATGTAGTCGGCCAGTTTAAATTCGTCCTGATTTTCCTTGTAGTGCTTTTCAATTTCCTCTTCAGAAACAAGGGTGTCCAGCTTTTGCCTCGCAAATTCTTTTTCGTACTCGTACACCAGCAAGGAACGTTTATAATTTTCCAGACGGGCTTCTACGTTTCTCGTTTCCTCCGGTAAATTCTCTTCGGCCTGGTGGACAATCACCATATCCCTGATCCATCCGTCCACAAATTGTTTTACGAATTCAGTGGAATCTTCAGGATTTAACCCTTCGGGAATTAAGGGCAAAACTTGCTCCAGGGTCAATTGCTTATCATAAACCTCGGCTAAAAGATCTCCATCTCCCCCATTGGGTTTACCTCCCGAACAAGAGGCCAGTGCGATAAGAATAAACCACTTTTTCAAAGCGCTCTTACTTGATGGTATAAAGCACTTCTTTGTTGATTTCTACAGGATATTTCTTCCTCAAGGACTCCAACCAGGTTTTTTCCAAATAGCTCTGATAATCGGAAGTAATAATTCCTTTCGCTTCATTCAGGGCTTTTGGCATTGGCTCAATAATGGCGTTGGTGCGAATGATTACTACCTGACCATTTTCCTGAATGTCGGCAGATAAACCTGCTTTCGCTGGAGTATTTTTCTTCAGTAATTCATTGTCCTCTGCAGATAATTTTCCGCCATCCACTTTAAGATTCAATTGCGATTCTTTATTGTATTTCTCTTTCAATTGATCATTGGTCATTTTCCCTTTTTTCAAATCTTTACGCAAGGCTTTGGCAATGGTTGAATTGGCGCAATAATATACATCTACATCATAGCGCTTTGGCCACATGTAGTTCGATTTGTTCGCTTCATAGAACTGATGCAGACCGGCAGAATCTTTAACGGCTTTGGACCATACTTTCTGATCGGTGAGTTCAAATAATAAAATTCCATCACGGTATTCTTTCATCAGCATTCTGAATTCAGGATACAATTGCTCTAAACGTGCATCTTCATAATTGATCAATTCCTCAGACACCCATTTATCGTATATGTTATTTAGAAACAACACCATGTCTTCTTTCGGAATCTGACGTTGATTTTTTACCAGGTAATTAGTGAAATCAGTTTGCGAATAATTTTTATCAGCAAAAGAGAACATTGCACCTTTCAGTGAAGCTGCTTTTTTACCATCCCAGGTGGCATTAAAAATATTGGTATCAACAACCGTATAAAATGCTTTTAACGCTTTAGGATCATCTTTAAAATTATACTTCGCTTTTAATTTAGCTACGAAAGATTTTTTAGGTAAGTGACTTCTCGAATCGCGCTGAACTTTTTGTTTTAAGTTCGCTTTCATTGCATCAAACGATTCAAGTGGTTTTAATTCCAAACGTTTGATGATATGATAACCATAGGACGTTTGAATCACAGGAGAAATATCACCGTCGTTTTTCAATGCAAAGGCAGCATCTTCAAATTCCTCTACCATTTTACCGGTGCTGAACGGATTTAATTCTCCGCCCTTGCGGTTTGAACTTGGATCTTCAGAAAATTGTTTGGCAAGCGTTGCAAAATCTTCACCCTTGTCTAAACGTCCCTTGATCTCATCCGCTTTTTTACGGGCGTTCTCCTTCATTTCTGGCGTATCTTCAGCTTTGGATCCGATAAGGATGTGAGCAACTTTAATGGTGCCTTGAGCGGGACGACGACCGGTCAATTTAATAACGTGATATCCGAATTTAGTACGTACCGGTTGCGAAACATCACCTACATTCATTTTGTAGCAGGCATTTTCGAAATTGTAAACCATCATAAAAGCAGTAAACCAACCCAAATCACCTTTGTTTCGAACTGCGCTTGGGTCTTCACTTCCGCCTTTACCAGAAGCTACTTTACCAAAGTCTTCACCTTTTACAATGCGTTGACGAAGTTTCATCGCTTTATTGTAGGCAGCAAGTGAATCTTTCGGATCCGCATCCCATTCGCATTTAATGAGAATATGACTTGCTCTCAATTCGGTTTGCATACGATCGTAAGCTTCCTTCACCAATTGATCCGTCATTTCATTATCTACCAGATAAGGACGAGCCAATTGTTTACGGTAGCCGTATAACTCATCTTTAAATTTGCGATTGGTATCCAATCCCAATTCCTCTGCTTCGGTAACCTTCAATTTAAAATTGGTAAACAAAACCATGTATTCATCCAATGATTCTTTGGTGATAACGGTTTCTTTCTGATTCTTTCTGAAAATAGCTTCGAATTCCGATTTGTAAACCGGTTTGCCATTTACTTTCATGATCACAGCATCGGATTGAGCGGCCACGGAAAAAGAAAGGCAAATCGCCGATAGAAATCCTAAAAATTTCATTGTTTTCATGGTGTATAATTATGATGTTTTATTATTAAACAATACTGTAGTTCGGAGCCTCACGGGTGATGGTGATGTTGTGCGGGTGACTCTCGCGGAATCCGGCAGTTGTAATTCGAACAAACTTGCTGGTTTTTTGAAGTGTTGGAATATCTTGTGATCCGCAGTAACCCATACCGGCACGGAGTCCGCCAATAATCTGATAGGTAACTTCCGCAAGACGTCCCTTATACGGAACGCGACCAGAAATTCCTTCCGGAACCAATTTTTTGATATCATCTTCCATATCCTGGAAATAACGGTCTTTTGATCCATGTTGCATGGCTTCAATCGATCCCATTCCGCGGTATGATTTAAATTTTCTTCCTTCATAAATAATTGTTTCACCGGGTGATTCTTCCACACCTGCAAACATAGAGCCAACCATTACGGTTGATGCACCTGCTGCAATGGCTTTCACAATATCGCCTGTATAACGAATACCACCATCAGCGATCAATGGAACATCCGTTCCCTTTAATGCTTCGGCCACCATCATAACGGCAGATAATTGCGGAACACCAACTCCCGCTACTACACGGGTAGTGCAAATGGAACCGGGACCAATTCCCACTTTCACTGCATCTGCACCAGCTTCTGCCAATGCCAATGCTGCTTCGCCGGTAGCAATATTACCAACGATAACCTGCAATTCAGGGTATGTTTGCTTAACTTTTTTTAACGTTTCAATTACACCTTTGGAGTGACCATGCGCTGTATCGATGGTAATGGCGTCGACTCCCGCATTTACCAATGCACCGACACGTTCAAGCGTATCATGCGTTACACCAACAGCAGCCGCCACACGTAAACGTCCAAATTGATCTTTACAGGAATTCGGATGTTCTTTCAGTTTTATAATATCACGGTAGGTGATTAAGCCAACCAATGTGCCCTTTGCATCTACTACAGGTAATTTCTCAATTTTATTTGCCTGAAGAATTCCTTCTGCTTGCGTTAAATCAATTCCTTCATTGGCGGTGATTAAGTCTTTGCCGGTCATTACTTCTGAAACCGGACGATTCATTTGTTTTTCGAAACGCAAATCGCGGTTGGTAACAATGCCGACTAATTTTCTGTTTCCGTCAATCACCGGAATACCACCGATTTTATTTTCCGACATTTGCTTTAATGCATCTGCAACCGTTGCATTTACAGGAAGCGTAACCGGATCCTGAATCATTCCACTTTCAGAACGTTTCACTTTGCGCACTTCATTCGCTTGCGCTTCGATGCTCATGTTTTTATGAATCACCCCTATTCCACCCTGTTGTGCCAATGCAATAGCCAGTTCAGATTCAGTAACCGTATCCATCGCTGCCGCAACTACAGGAAGATTTATTGTTATGTTGCGTGTAAATTTTGAACGAATATCCACATTGCGTGGCATTACTTCAGAATAAGAAGGAACCAACAATACGTCATCGTACGTTAATCCTTCTCCAATAAGCTTTCCGGGGGTGATTGTCATGATGTAGCGAAATTTTTAATTGGGCAAAGATAGCAAAAAAGGCACCTTGTGAGAGGAAAAAAATGAAAATGAAGGAAAGGAAATATTCAATACTCCAGTTCCGGATTTAAGCAAAAATTCTTCCCCGCTTTTTTCTATTTTTGAACACCCAAAAATCAGTAAGTAGTGCGAATTATTACATTAACTAATTCATTTTCAAAAAAATGCATTAGGAAAAAGGAATTTCTCTCTTTTCTCCTGCTTTTTCTTTTTTTATCCGGAACAGCGCAATCATTTGAAAAACATGGGTTCCGGTACAATACACTGGCCGGCCATCAATGGGGATTGTCCTTTCCCGTTTCCGGTTTTTGGGTAATGACCAGCGATTACGATTACGAATCGACTGATGCAAAAAACACCGCCCTCTTCAGTGCAGGAGCAATGCTCACACTAAAAAATGATGCCGACAGAGGAATTGGATTTGGCTTAGGATTGGATTATGCAACCACCGGATATTTCAGAGCCAATGCACTCATCGATCTGGATTTTCTTTTTCATTTTATTGCTCCAATGGGTGATAATTTCTCATTGGGGGAATCGGTTTGTTCTAAATGGAAAATCAGTTCGGTACTGGGAACAGTGGATGGAAAAAAAATCAGGGAATATTATATTTCTGTTAACTTTTTACAAATCCATTTTGGAAAGTTCACGTTTACGATGGGACTAAACAAAGGAATTTTCCGAAAACAGTTTCCTCCCTTTTATGCAGATCAAGGGTTGAATTATGGCTTGACCTACACCTTTAAAACCAAAAGAAGATGAAGCATATTTTCGTTTTATTCCTTTTTTTGGTACTTGAAACCGGCATAAACGCACAGCGAATCAGTTCAGGTTTTACGGCAACCACTCCTCTGGCAGGCAGCATTCATTTTAATCAGAATTATTATAATCCGGTTAATACAGTTCGCATCTATTTTGTGCATGAACCCGGAGCCGATCAATCGAGAATGACCTTCTTTTCTCCAATGGGATTGGGAATGAAATGGTATAAAACATTTGGACTTGGAGTCGGATATCAAATGAAAGCTGAATTCAACCGTTATATTTTGCGATTGGGTTATCAGTTCATTTACAACAGTGCCACGGTGCGATTAAATCATTTTGGTTATTCGGGCGAAGTAGATAACTACAAAGCCTTGTTCAATATGCAAAATCTCCAGCATCGAATTCCGCTTACCTTTTCCATTAATCTAAAAAATCATGCAAGTTCACCCATGATTGTTGTAGGTGCGGAATACGGACAAATCGTTTACATGAAAGAACGTATCGATTGGGATCCGGGTCATTATGACCGCTACTACATCCCATTTATGTACGGCAAATACTACGATAATAATCCATGGATAACTGCCAATATCGGATATGGAAAAAAACATAAAAACATCGAATGGTACTTGCTGTGGAAAACAAGGGTGGATAAACATAAATCGGACTTAAGCATGCAAAACCAGCAGATGGAATTTACGTTTGCCTGGTATTTATCGTATAAATCACTTCGCAGAAAACACTTTATCTATTATGAAGAATAAATTATTATTCCTTCTCTTCCTTATGGTAACTGGTGTATCCTGTAAAAAAATAGATGCTCCAACAGATGAAATTGTGGAACGTTACACCTGGCTGGATGCCATTTGTGTTTCTTCACTGAACTACGATTCCTATTCTGGAAATAATCTGTATTTCACCATGGAAGCAGCCGCGTTGAAAAATGGCAAATTGGTGGATATTTATCCCGATTCTGCCTTTTACAGTATTTATGGTTTTGCATTAAGCGCGAATGCATTGGTCGATTCGGTTTACACGTTGGAATACCAGAACGATTTTTCGTATCAAAACATCATGATTGTCGACCAGGCCGGTTACGATTATCAATTTGTAGATGACGGAAATTTTATTGATGCAATGAACCGGATGGACAAACTTTGTGATCCCTCAAAAAATCAATATTGTTCATTTGGATTTTTTGCCCGCGAAAGTTTAAACGGCAATTCACCTGTACATTTTTTAGGCGAAGAAAGCGGAAATTTATTCGATCATAGTCACGAAGAAGTCATGGATTTCCTTTCTACCAATTATACCAATCTCGGAAGCGCAAGCAATTCTTCTTTGTTTGATGCCATCGACCGGTCTCTGGACAAACTCATTTCAGATCCCCGATCCACCCGCCGATCGGTTACTGTAGTGTGTAATAATTACGACGATGGTAGCAGCGCTGTTAATGCC
This sequence comes from Flavobacteriales bacterium, assembly GCA_019694795.1. Taxonomy (NCBI): domain Bacteria; kingdom Pseudomonadati; phylum Bacteroidota; class Flavobacteriia; order Flavobacteriales; species Flavobacteriales bacterium. The sequence goes on from JAIBBF010000006.1 coordinate 14,240, forward strand.
ACTGCTTTAATCAATAAAGCAAACACCAATAACATCTCCATTAATGTAATTATGCAGGGCTTTTCATCTTCCGATTTGTACCGACTTGCCCATGAAACGAATGGCTATATTTCAGAAGCTAACTCAACCCCATTTGGAGGATATCCATACAATCTTTCCAGAACCATTGTGTATCATAATCACGATTTATTAGCCGGTAATGGGAAACGTTATGTAATAAAAGGACATGTTTACAGACCTTCTTTGTGGAATGTTGGACATACTTTTTCAGGGTATCTGGTGGCCAATTACCAAAAAGAAATCAATTCCAATTATTTCGAAGACGATCTAACGGATGATTTGGATTTAAATCAACGACTACCTATTTATATCAAAATTCCATGAAAACTAGTTTAATCCTTTTCTTTTTTGGAATTTCAATCCTTTCGCTTCAGGCGCAGCACATCACGCCGGCTGTACAGCAAGGACATTACGGTCCAATTAAAGCCATTGCAGTTTCTCCCGATCAAAAATCCATTGCTTCGGTTGGAGATGATGGTCAGCTCATCTTCTGGGATCTCAATTCCGGAATGCAGCTTAAGCGGAAAATGATTTACTCATTACACAATCACTATTCGATTTGTTATGGCGGACCAACCCAACTTTTATTCAGTTCAAACGGATCTACCCAACGCTTCGATGCCGAAAAAAATCAATGGGACGGCAATGCTAATCCACTTTATTTACCGCTAAAGGGAGATTCGTTGGTCGACGGTGAATATTGCATTCGGATAAAAGGACCTGAAATTTCATTTAAAAAATCAGGTGTCATTTTTTCACGTAAAACATCCCGCTTTTTCAATGAAGGTTTCACCCAAATGGTGATTCATAAACCATCATCGAGTGTATACGTTGCCTCGCTCGACGGCAGAATTTATGTTTACAATTATAAAACGGGGAAAATAAAAGATCACCTTGCACTGCATCAATCGGCGGTAAATGATTTGGATTTGAGTCCCGATGGTAAAAAATTATACAGTGGCAGTTCAGACCGAACCATTATAGAATGGGATGTGGAACAAGGTAAAATGCATCGACGATTTCACGGTTACAGTTATCGTGTTAGTGCAGTAAATTTTTCATCTCAATACGATCAATTGATCTTTGGCGATGAAATTGGTAATCTTAAGTTTTTCGACATGAGTAATTATTCTCAAGAGATAAAAACCATTAAGATTTCAGAACATCCTCTGTTGCAAATTATCCCGCAGGGCCAAGATCAATTACTCATCATTACACCCGAAAACCGCATTCGTTCTTATTCTGTTTCTACAGGTAAAACCAGAACCCGTCATAAATATCATCGCCTAAGCTGGAAGCTGTTTCAGCAATCATTTTTTGAGCATGTTTTGGGAATGTATATGGAACCTCGTTTCAATGCTTTTTATTATTCTGCCAACGAATCGGGTTCCGTTGAAGTGTATGCCGGAAATGAAAAATATAACCGGAATCGCCGAAAAACGGTCGTAAAAAAACCGGGAATCAAAAAGCGGAGAACCATTCGTGATAGTCAGAATTACATTCAATCCCTTTTATTAATTAATGATAGCACCTTTGCTGTTTTAAGAGCCGATTCAGGAAGTTTTTCCGTTGGAACAACCAGCTTTTCCAATCAATTGGAGATATGGACCCTGAAGAAAAATACCTGGTACAAAAAAACACTGGGTTCGGGTTCTAATTTTGATGATGTAATTCGCTGGGATAATCAATCGGTTTTGGAATTAACAAAAGGTGGAATTCTCATGGTGCAAAATGTATTTACCAATGCGAGTTTTAACCTGAACATTCAGATTCCCCCATCCTATCGGAATAAACTTTTCAGAAAGAAAAATCTAATAGGAATTGCATCACAAAGTGATTTTTACCTGTTTAGTTTGGGAACAGGATCAGATTATAAATTCATAGGAAAATTTACGGGTCACGATGCAGAAATTAACGATTTCGATTTTTCGCCCATCAATAATACACTGGTTACAGCCTCGAATGATGCCAGCATTAAATTCTGGAATACTACCAATCAGAAATTAATTTCTACGCTAATTCCTACGGGGAAAAAAGATTTTATTTTGGTAGATCCCGAAGGGAATTACCAAATCACCAAAAACGCTTATAAGAAATTTGGATTTTGCTCCGGAATGCAATTTATTTTTCCCGACCAGTTTGATCTCAAATTTAATCGTCCCGATGTAATTCTCTCTTCCATGGGAATTGGAAATTCAGAGCTACATCAATTGTTGTCAAAAGCCTACATCAAGCGCCTTAAACGCATGGGTTTTTCATTGGAGGAATTAAACGGAGAATCTTCGTTGCCTGAAATTGCGATTGAAAATACCACTAAAAGCGACCAGCAAATCACCCTTCGGGTGAAGGCAAAAGATGAGTTATGGGCGCTGGACCGAATCAATTTATTAGTCAATGATGTGCCTATTTTCGGATCAAAAGGATTTCAATTTTCAGATACCGGATTGCATCAATGGAGTGGTGATTTAATGGTTCCATTATTAGATGGAAAAAACAAAATTGAAGTTTCTGTCCTCAATAAAAAAGGGACCGAATCGGTTCGGACTTCTTTAATTGCAGAAGGAAAAAACACTGCGCAAGCCAACCTCTTTTTAGTATCACTCGGTGTAGGAAAATATGCAGATTCCCGTTTTAATCTTACTTACCCTGGTAAAGACGCTATCGATATTCAGAGTGCCTACAAAAGCATGGAAGGAAAATTTGTAAATAAGGTGTACAGTTTATGTTTACAGGATTCCGCTTTTACACTGCAATCACTTTCCGGCATCAGATCCTTTTTACAAAATGCAGGAGCTAATGATTATGTAGTGATGTTTTATGCGGGACACGGTGTTCTGGATGCAGATTTAAATTATTATCTGGGCACTTATGCAATGAACTTCCAAAATCCAAAAGAAAACGGACTAAGCTACGAAAGCTTCGAAGCACTGGTGGATGGCATTAAACCCATGCGGAAATTAATTCTTATAGATGCTTGTCACAGTGGTGAAGTGGACAAGGAAGAAGTGGAACAAATTAGCATGAATACCGAAGGAAATGGCGACATCCGGTTCCGTGCGGCAGGTGCAGGAATTCAAAAGAAGAATCTTGGATTAAAATCCACTTCCGAATTAATGGCTGAACTATTTACCGATCTACGGAAAGGAACAGGTGCAACTGTAATTTCATCAGCTGGTGGTGCCGAATATGCCATGGAAAGTGCAAGCTGGAAAAATGGTTTGTTCACTTATTGTCTGCTCAATGGAATTCGTTCGAAAAAAGCCGATTTAAACCGTGACGGGGAAATTGTATTGAGTGAATTACAACAATTCCTACGAACAGAAGTGGTACGCTTAAGTAAAGGGATGCAGCAACCTACTTCCCGAATGGAAAACCCTGCAATGGATTTTCGTTGCTGGTAATCGATTAAGGTTTTCTGCAGATGTAGAGAACTTCTTCCTTTTGCAAACGATAGCGCTCAGAAAGCTTTGGATCCATTTCTGCAGCCATTTTATTTTCCTCTACCACAAATCCTGCTTTTCTTAATTTATCCGGGTAATCCAATCCGAATAAACGAAGATGATCTTTTTGCCAGAAATGCTTCTCACGATCTTCGGGACTGGTTATTGACCGGTCCTCGTACGTTTCCTTACGGGTATAATCAATCGGAACCTGCATAATAGCCCATCCACCCGGTTTTAAAACCCTTAGCACTTCTGTCATGCATTGATGCGGATCATCCACATGCTCCAAAACGTGATTAGAAAACACGATATCGAACTCTTCGTTCTTAAAGGGCATATGATGCATATCCATGTGAACATCGGCCAATGGCGATTCTAAATCGGCGGTTACATAGCGTAAATTCTTCTGGGCGCGAAATTGCTTGTAAAAGCACTGTTCCGGTGCAATATGCAATACATCATGTTTGGCTGTAAAATAATCGGTATTCTGCTTTAAATACAACCAAAATAAACGGTGACGTTCAAGGGTGAGGCAATTCGGACAAAGTACATTGTCGCGCTGATGTGTTCCGTAGGGTAAAAACTTTCTGAATTTTTTCTCACATACCGTACACTCAACTTTATTCCCTTTTAAAAACAAAGGTGCAAACAAACGAAACACATAACTCAACCGAATTAACATCGGCCGGGGAATTGTCCTTAATAACCAACCATAAAATTTCTTCATCGTCTCTCCTGCCCTGCTTTAATGGATTAGGACTTCTTTTTCTTTTTAGGAATAATTCCGGATAATAATGATCCTATGTTCAATAACTTTTTGAGCAAATCAAAATAGAGCGCAATGGTGAGTGTTAATGACATCAACCAAATCACCATCATATTTGCCCAAAAGGTATCAATATACGATCCAAACAACCGTTTACGCGGCGCATAGAAATGCGATTCCAGGAATCCTTTATCATAAGGATCCAGGTAAATCGGATCACTTTTTTGAACCAGGTATCCGTTTTCCACCACAATTGGTTTCAGGTCATTTCTATTCGTAACGAAATTGGTCAGACTTTGATTGGTATATTCATCCTGCTCTTTAAGGAAGGCCTCATTGAGTTCAGGTGTCTTGGTCATTTCCCGCTTTACGCTATCCAGTTTATTGCTCGATTCTTTGTAAACATTTTTATAATGTTTCTTCAGTTTACCTAAATAAACTTCCGTTTCAACCAGAACATTTTCATTGACTTTTTCAGGAGTCAGGTCATCTACCATAGGGTGAACAATCGCTTTAATAAAAGCCATTTCACGCTTAATTTCATTTTGGAGGATGATCAGATTTTCTTTTACCAATTCTTTGGCTTCGGCATCCGGATTGGCCATATTCAGTTTTACTTCCTGAACATATTTATCCAGTTCCTTCATCCACCAGTCCTTTTTCCAGGTTGCGAACTTGGAAGTTTTGGTATAATTAAAGAATTGCTTCTCGAATTTATTGTCCTTAAACTGCGCAACGGCCATTGCCTCATAAGCCCAGCGGGATGCCATTACATTACCAACCAACGGAACTTTCGATTGAGAAGAGAACCAAGGGTGTAGTTTGTCGAAACGTACAATAACTCCCGAGAATAATAATTGAGGAATAATTAAAATCGGAATGAGGATGTAAATAACTTTTGCGGAATTAAAGGATGCGGAAATATTTAATCCTAAAATATTGGCAAAACAAGCTACAGAGAATAAAGCAAACCAATGCGTGAAGGTCATGCCCTGAATCTCGAGAATAAAGTTTCCTACCACTACATACAATAACATTTGTATAGCAGAAATCAGGAACATGATGGTGATTTTACTATTCAGGTAACTCCATTTGGAAAGATTCAGGAAGGATTCCCTTTTCAGGATTTTCTGATCCTTAATAATTTCTTCGGCAGCAACGGTAAGTCCGATAAATAAAGCCACCACTACGCTGATAAATAAAAACTGAGGAACGTTTTCAGAATCGCGGAATACATAGTGTCCCGATTGTGCACTTTCATTATCGAAGAACTTCACAAAGAAAGCCAGAATTAATGCGAGTGCAGGAGCTTCAAACAGGTTAATCAGGACATATTGCTGATTGGTGAGTTTGGATAAAACATCACGAACCAGGTATACCCAGTATTGTTTTAACTTATTCGGAATTTTAAATGTGCTCTCGGGAATATCTTTTTGCGGAGGTGCTTCCGGAAGTTTGCTCGCAATTTTTTCAAGATAAAATTCATTCCACTCTTTAGGAGAAATTTTACGGTTTTGCGTAGCATTTCCATATTCATCCACCACTTTCGATTCAATGATGTTGAATATCTGTTCCGGATTTACATTACCACAAGTAGGACATTCACTTTCGTTACAGTTAACGTGGTTAACCTGTGTTTTAAAATAAATTACAGCGTCTACAGGATTACCATAATAAATCGGATATCCTCCTACATCCAGAATCATCAGCTTATCGAACATTTTGAAAATATCCGACGAAGGCTGGTGAATGACTACCCAAACGAGTTTACCTTTTAAAGCAAGCTCTTTAAGTAAGTCCATGATGTTTTCGGAGTCGCGCGATGACAAACCAGAAGTTGGTTCATCCACGAATAACACCGATGGTTCACGAATCAATTCGAGACCGATGTTCAAACGCTTTCTTTGTCCACCCGAAATCGTTTTATCCAGCGGATTTCCTACTCTCAGATCCTTCGTTTCGTATAATCCGAGTGCGGTAAGTAGGTTTAAAACCAATTTTGTTATTTGAGCATCGCTCATGTTTCCAAAACACAATTTTGCATTGTAAAACAGGTTTTGGAAAACCGTTAATTCTTCAATCAGAAGGTCATCTTGCGATACATAACCGATAACGCCTTCGATTTTGGAACTTTCTTTATAGATATCCACTCCATTAACGGTAATGGCCCCCTGCGTTGGAGGGTAATTTCCGTTCAATACGTTTAATAAAGTCGATTTACCGGCTCCGGATCCTCCCATAATTCCTAATAGTTTTCCTGATTCTTCAGAAAAACTCAAGGGATGCAATCCGATTTTTCCTCCTTTAAAGTGATACATGATATTATCCACCTTAAATACAATTTTACTGGTGGTGGTATCACTGAGGAATTTGGAAATTATATCGGAATAATAGATCGGTTGTACACGCGAGGAACGAATGGATGAACCTTGTGTTAGAATGTAAACGCGTAATGGCGTAATGTTAATACCATTCAGGTAAATCTCTGAATTGCCATAGTAGCGCAGGAAATAAATTCCAACTGAATTGATACGGACTACACGGATTTGTCCTTGAATACCTTCGCTGTAGATGTGTTTTGCTTCGAGGAAAATAGATTCTTTGCTGTTATTGATATAAAGCAAATGTGATCCATCTTCAATTTGATCTTCTTTATTATCTACGAAATTTTTGCAACGGCGGAATTCTTCATCAGAAATGTTAAAGGTTTCAGCTACTGTACTTGCAAACTCTAATTCCTGTTCGGTAATGGATAAATTTTCATTGATAAATTCGAGGATACGAACCAATACAATGATTTTCTGTTTTTGTGCAAGCTCTTCATTGATCTGGGTACAGATACGAAGGACTTTAACCGAGTTAACGGATGTACGTTTTTTTGCTCCGTCTTTCTTTTGTGATTTCCCCTGGTGGGTTTCCAGGTATTCATCAAAAAGCTTGAGGTATTCATCAACTAACTCCTGATTGAGCTGCGACTTAAGGAATATTTCAACGATACGTCGACCGCCTCCCTGGGGAGTTTCCGAATCGGCTTCGGGTTCGTCCTCGTCTTCAACCCTCGCAATAATCGCGAAGAGCTGCATCAGGGCTTTTAATATCCGTTCACTCATGTGTTTGTGTGTATTGGTTTAAACACAAAAAGACATTACCAATGAATGTCTTTCTGCGTTCGGCTATTACCGTTTTATTTTTTGATCTGTTTGAATCCGATGAGCATCACTGCACATCCTGATGTTTTTTTATTGGGATCCAAACGAGCTTCGATGATCACGTCGAGGGTCGACTCCACTTTAAAATCCCAATAGGTAGCGTTTCCGTAATCCATATTGGAGAAAAGCAGATTTCTTTCTTTATCGTACACGTCGAAAATCACGTATTTGTCTTTTGTACCGGCAGAAGCTGCAATGCGGTAGGTAGAACCTCCGAAAAATGTTGTGGTAAATTCTGCAGTTTGTTCTTCATCTAACAAGGCTCTGTAGGTCTGACCATCCGAAATAAAAATAGCGCTTTTGTCTTTTTTACTTGGTTTGGTAAGGTAATCCTTACAGATATTAGTTAATGAATCGCAGCTTTGAGCATTTACAAAACCTGCCGTAAAAAACAGGGCCAAAGCAATGAATAGAGTGTGCTTATTCAGTTTCATAGGGCAGATTCAACGATTTTGGTTCTTAATGCTTTTACTTTTTCAGTGATGGAGGTCAAAATTTCCGGAGTAAGGTTCACCTTGGTGGTGCTCTTAATTACGGTAATTTGATTATCGGCATCAGTTTCTGGTTTTTGGTAGCTGTAGGTAAATTCTACATTAGCGAAATAGCTGTAAAGTTCTTCCATTTCAGAAAGAAGGTTGCTATAGCTTTCTTCTGTATTGTACTGCTCAAGTAATTCAATCAGATTCGAAAGTGTGGTTTTTTGCTCACCGATACGGTTGATCAGATTTTGGTTATTGTTTTGTTGCACCACTTCGCAGGCGAAATACAATGCTTCAACCCATCCACCGGTAAGAATTAAACCTGCTTCTTGCGAACGATCATTGTTTTTCAGGTATTCATCTCCATTTCTGTAGGCATCACTAACGATAACCAGCATGGAATCTTTATTCCCCATGTTTTCGGAGAAACGATCCATGATGTCTTCAGAAAATGCACCTCCCATATCGAGTTCTTTCGATAATTGTTCAACAGAAGAGAGATAAGTCAATGCTTCATTGGTATTATCATACATGGTAGCATAGCCTAAATCAGCTCCGTAAACACCTAAGTTGAGTGCTTTCGCAAATTTTGTAGAATAGCTGGCCGTAGCACTGGTCGGATTTAGCATCGACGCATTGTAAGGCGCACCGGTACTTTTAATCAACTCCGCTGTTTGAAACGGTGAAGGAATACTAAACAACTTACCGTTGATCGTCATCCCCATTGCATCGTTGGTGTCGAGTACATTAGGATTTACCTTCGTCACATCCTGTTCAGTGGTATTGGAATCTCCACAGCTCGCTAATGCAAGGGAAACTATCCCCACAGAAACGATACCGAGCTTCCTGAGGTCTTTTGAAAAATTAGACATATTCAGACTGGCTTTTTTTTAACGGTGCAAGTAATAAAATTTTAGCGATATCTCAAAAAAGAGATGTTCGATAAAAAAAAGAAAATGTTCGCCGAATTTGCGCTTTGATGGGGTCAATGAATTGTGAAAAAGCCTTCTTTGTGCTATTTTGCAACAATGAAGAAAATCGCTGTTTTCACCTCAGGAGGTGATAGTCCGGGAATGAATGCCTGTATTCGGGCAGTTGTGCGTACCGCTGCTTTCCATAATATACAAACCACTGGTATTCTGCATGGTTACGAGGGAATGATGGATGCTGAATTTGTAGAACTTACCCGAAGTTCTGTGGCCAATATCATCAATCGCGGGGGGACCATCCTCAAAACGGCCCGCAGTAAGCGCTTCATGGAGGCTGAAGGAAGAAAAATAGCGCTGAATAACCTTAAATCTGCCGGAATCGATGGTATTGTTGCTATTGGGGGCGATGGCACATTTACAGGAGCCAGGGTTTTTTCAGAAATCTGCGATATTTCCATTGTAGGGTGTCCGGGTACGATCGATAATGATTTAGTGGGGACCGATTACACCATCGGATACGACACCGCTATTAACACAGTGATGGAAGCTGTTGATAAAATTCGGGATACGGCGGAAAGTCACGACCGGCTTTTTTTCGTGGAGGTTATGGGACGCGATGCGGGTTTGATTGCTTTGCGTTCCGGAATTGCGGTTGGAGCGGAAGATATTTTAATTCCTGAAACCCGGACAGATCTTAACCTTTTGATAGAAAAATTAAGGGAAGGAAGAAAAACCAAGACCTCAAAAATCATCATCGTTGCAGAAGGAGATGAAGCCGGGGGAGCATTTACGGTAGCAGACCAGGTGAAAAAAGCATTGCCCTTTTATGATACACGGGTTACTGTATTAGGACATATCCAACGCGGGGGGAATCCAACCTGTATGGATCGGGTCAATTCTTCGCGTATGGGATTTGCAGCGGTAGAGGCTTTAATGAACGGAAAAAATGGGGTGATGATCGGAATTGTGAATAACAATATCACTTATACACCATTCGAAAATGCCATAAAGCATATTCAGCAAATATATCCCGACTATCTTCGCATGATGGAAATTCTTTCCATGTAAGTAATTGTGACGGATCGTAAAACATATTTTGCCGACATCATTCTCCCCCTAGCGGTTCCCCAGTATTATACCTACCGGGTCCCCATGGAGTTGAATGAAAGCATCGCCATTGGAATGCGTGCCATTGTTCAATTTGGAAAAGCCAGATTGTATACCGGAATCGTGCGGAAAATTCACGAGGTGGCACCTGCACATTACGAGGCCAAATACATGGAGGGATTACTCGACGACCGGGCCATTGTTACTGAAGGACAAATGCAATTCTGGGAATGGATGGCAGGCTACTATTGCTGCACCGTTGGTGAAGTTTTTGTAGCAGCTTTACCGGGAAGTTTACGCCTTGCTTCCGAAACCAAAATCGTATTGTTATCGGAAGAAAATGAAGGATCGCATTCACCAAAGGAACAAGTGATTTTAGATGCGCTTTCAGCAAGAGGGACCTTAACACTTTCTGAAGTTTCGGAATTACTACATCAAAAAAATGTTCAGCCTTACATTAAAAGTCTGATCGAAAAAAACAGAATCGCTGTTGAGGAAGAATTAAAATTCAGGTATAAGCCAAAATATGAAACTGTGCTTGAATTGCATGAGGCTTATCAGGATGAAGAAAATCTGAAATCGCTTTTTGCCCAATTGGAAAACGATAAACGGGCCATTAAACGGGTTGATGCATTATTAAAATTTATTCAGCTTTCCGGTAAATACTCAGCGAAGGAAATTCCCGTTAAAAAATCGGAACTCATTCAGCAATTGGAAGGAAATGCTTCACCGATTGAGACGCTGATAAAAAATGGGATTTTAATTCCCAGAAAAGTGAGAGTCGACCGGCTAGCTCTGGATTTGGGAGAGTCCTCCCCTATGCCTGTATTGTCGGAAGAACAACAATCGGCATTGGATCAAATCAATCATCATTTTGAAAATAAAGAAACCGTTTTACTTCACGGGGTGACCGGATCCGGAAAAACGGAAATCTATGTAAAACTGATTGATCAGGTGTTAAAATCGGGACAAGGACAAGTATTGTACTTATTGCCGGAAATCGCTTTAACTACCCAAATTATTAATCGTCTTCGTCGATTTTTTGGCGATGTTGTTGGCGTGTATCATTCTCGATTTAATGAACAGGAAAGAGCGGAGATATGGACCAAAACACTAAAAGGAGAATACAAAATTCTTATTGGAGCACGATCTTCTCTATTTCTGCCTTTTCATGATTTGAAATTGGTAATTATCGACGAAGAACATGAAAATTCATTTAAGCAATACGATCCTTCGCCACGCTATCAGGCACGCGATTCTGCCATTGTATTGGCAATGATGAATAAAGCAAAAACATTATTGGGATCGGCAACTCCCAGCATAGAATCCTATTACAACGCATTGCAGGATAAATATGGATTAGTGGTGTTGAAAAAGCGTTTTGGAGGAATGTTATTGCCCGAAATTCAATGCATCGATTTAAAGAAATCGCATCAGCGAAAGGAAATGCACGAATCGTTTTCGCACGATTTATTGGAGTTTATCCGAACAGCCATTGGTAATAAAGAACAAGTCATTTTATTTCAGAACCGAAGAGGATATACTCCCCAATGGAAATGCGAAACGTGTGGATGGGTTCCAAAGTGTAAAAACTGCGATGTCTCGCTCACTTATCACAAGCATAGTCATTCACTGCAATGCCATTATTGCAATTTGAATATGAGTCCACCCAAAGTATGCAGCGCCTGTGGAAGTCACAAACTCAACATGCTGGGATTTGGTACTGAAAAAATTGAAGAGGATCTGGTGCAACTCATTCCCGGAATCCGCGTACAGCGATTGGATCTGGATACTTCCCGGTCGAAAAACGCCTATTTACAATTGTTGAGTGATTTCGAAGATCATAAAATTGATGTGTTGGTGGGAACACAAATGGTGACCAAAGGTCTGGATTTTGATAATGTTGCTTTAGTCGGTGTTTTAAATGCCGATAGTCTTTTAAACTTCCCCGATTTCAGAGCTTTTGAGCGATCATTTCAACTTTTAGCCCAGGTATCAGGAAGATCCGGAAGAAAAAACAAAAGAGGATTGGTCCAGATACAAACCTGGGAACCCAATCACTGGGTGATACAAAAAGTAATGCAAAATGATTACGAAGGTTTATATAAACAAGAAATCATTGAACGAAGAAATTTTCATTATCCTCCATTTATTAAATTAATACGGATTACCATTCGCCATAAAGACCGTTTAAAAGCGGCCGAAGGAGCTGATGCTTTAGCTAAAACATTGCGCAAAGAAATGGGAAAACGAATTTTAGGTCCGGAAGAACCTGTTATTTCAAGAATTCGCAATTATTATATTCGAAACATCACCATCAAAATCGAAAAAGGATCGACTTATCCGCAATGGAAAAAACACCTGATGGATGTTATTTTAGATTTTAGAAAAATTAATGACAAAGGAAAATACCTGGTCGATATTGATGTTGACCCTGCATGATTATTTCATGAGGTAACGCTTACGTTTTAATTTCCCAAGATTGGTTGTCTTTTGCTTATTCCGCAAATTAATGGCTGATTCCGTATAATAAATATGTTTCTCCAGGAAATGGATTTGTTTTTCTACCCATTCTTTTCGGGATAGTTTAATATCCTGTTCCTTCATTTCTTTATACAAGGTTTCTGCAATATCGTCGTAGTCTTTTCTACCGAGATAATCGTAGTCTGCATCATTCATAATTTGTTGCAAACGGGTTTTGGGGATAGACCGCACTTTGGTAGTTCTGATAATGCCGGATATCAATTTGATTTGTGCAGAAGTATATCCATAATCCGGCAATATTTTGCGTGCCATTTTCACTGCTAATTCCTCATTGTTGTGGTAGGTATACAAATAACCACAATCGTGCAACAAAGCAGCTGTATTCAACATTAATTGCTCTTCTTCATCCAGTCCTTCTTCCTTACCTATAACCATTACTGCCTGCAATACATCCACGGTGTGATGAACGCCATGATAATATAAATTGGCGGGAAGTTCATTGGTAAGTCGATCAATGATATAATCTTTCAAACGCTCATACTGAACAAAAATAAGTCCGGCAACCTGTTTCATTAATTTATTAGGGTGCGTGCCCTTCCCTCCTATCGAATACTCGGGTTTTAATCCGGTGATGTAATACATGCCAACGTGACCAATATTTTTGCCTTCGATTTGTCCACGGTAATGACAGTCGAAATAATCCTTTATTTTTTCGAAGGTAGCTGCTGAAATGTTGACTTTCCCTGGTTCGCAATTCGAGCAAATTCGGGATGCGATATTCACCGTATCGCCCCACACATCGTAGGCAAATTTTTTCTTCCCGATTACTCCTGCTACGAGTGGACCACTATGAATTCCAATCCGTAATTCCCAGGCTTTTCTTCCCGACTTACGAAGTTGATGCTTCATTTTTTCCATGTGGTTGGCAATTTCCAATGCAGCAAGGGCCGAAAGAATCGGATTTTCTTTTCTCTTTTCCGGAACACCTCCAACACTCATGTAAGCATCACCAATGGTTTTGATTTTCTCCAGATGATAACGCGTAATGGTCCGGTCGAACTGGGCAAAATACGAGTCGAGAGTATTGACCAATTCAACTGCCGACATCTCACGGGTTCGGTGAGAAAATGAAACGAAATCGGTAAATAACACCGATGCCATGGCATAGCGTTTTGGTTTCACTTTGCCGGAGGTTTCAAGTTCCATCGCAATTTCCCTTGGCAGGATATTTAGGAGCAATGAACGAACACGTTTTTTCTTATGAAAAAGCTTTACAAATACTTTTACCATCGACCGGATTGTTTCCGGTTGAAAGGGCTTTTCGATATAATCTACAGCGCCCGATTTATAGGTCTCGGCCACCTCATAGCGTTTGTGGTCTTTATCGAGCGTAATTATCACATGCGCATCTTCACCATGGTGATCCTGGCGAATCGTGTGCATAAATTCAAAGAGATCGAGTCCTTTTAATCCATAGTCGAGAATAATAACAGCCACCTCGGTATATCGCATTATATCCAGTGCTTTAGCAGCAGTGTCGGTACGAATGATAGTACAGGGTAAAGGATTTAAAATCTCCTCCAGCTTGGCCTGCTGGGAGATGTTGTCGTCGATAATCAGGACTGTTGTTTCGGCCATAAGAAGTCGAAAATTAGTCAAAAAAATAAACCGGAAGAATGCTAACTGAGGAAATTCAGTTTTCAACGGACAATGTTTCGCAAGGAAGGATTGACTATTTTTGGGCAACGATTAACACTTATGGCAGAAAAACCTTCAATACCCAAAGGCACACGCGATTTCGGACCACAGGAAATGGTTCGCAGGAATTACATTTTTGAAACGATTCGGGGACATTTCCGGAAGTATGGATTTTTGCCCATTGAAACACCGGCGATGGAGAACCTAAAAACGCTGATGGGGAAATATGGTGAAGAGGGAGACCGGTTAATCTTCAGAATCCTGAACAGTGGCGATTTTCTGGACGGAATGGATTTGGAGGAACTGAAATCAAAAGGATCGTTGTATGCCTCTTCTAAAATCAGCGAAAAAGCACTTCGTTATGATCTAACCGTTCCTTTTGCCCGTTTTGTGGTACAACATCAAAATGAGATCAGTTTTCCCTTTAAACGATACCAGATTCAACCTGTATGGCGAGCAGATCGTCCACAACGTGGCAGATACCGCGAGTTTTATCAGTGTGATGCAGATATGATCGGATCGGATTCACTTTTAAATGAAATTGAACTGATTCGATTGATGGATGATGTGTTTACGGATTTAAACATTAAGACCACCATCAAACTCAACAACCGCAAAATTCTGGGAGGTATTGCTGAAATAACCGGCGAACAAAACCGGATTGTAGATATCACGGTGGCCATTGATAAACTGGATAAAATCGGTGAAGAAGCTGTGCTTAACGAAATGCGGGAAAAGGGAATTTCAGAAAATGCCATTGCTAAAATTCAACCTTTATTAACGCTAAAAGGAAGTGCTCAGGAACAACTTAATGTTTTGCAGGATTTGTTTGTATCTTCCGAAACCGGTAAAAAAGGAATCGACGAATTGAGATATATTTTTAATTTATTTCAATCGGAAAACATGCAACTTTCCACTGCCATTTTAGAATTGGATATTACGCTTGCAAGAGGATTAAATTATTACACCGGTGCCATCTTCGAAGTAAAATCGAACGAAGGCGAATTAAAGGTTTCTATCACCGGAGGTGGACGATACGATGATTTAACCGGAATTTTTGGCTTAAAAGGAATGTCGGGCGTAGGAATTTCTTTTGGGGCAGACCGTATTTATGACGTGCTTACCGAATTAAACCGTTTCCCGGAAAGTCATTCCGACTCCACCCAACTCTTATTTGTAAATTTCGGTGAACAGGAAGCATTCTGGTGCATTCAGCTTTTGCAATTATTGAGGAAAAACGGTATTAATGCAGAGTTGTATCCCGATAAAGCAAAAATGGCCAAGCAGATGAAATATGCCGACGATAAACAAATTCCATATGTGGCCTTAGTGGGCTCTTCGGAATTGGAGAGTGGTACCATAACTGTAAAAAACATGAAAACGGGCGAACAAAAACTGATGCGTCCGGAAGAACTGATTCAATTATTCTGACTATGAATTTTCATTATATAACACCCGATCATTTAACTATTGACGCCATTGATGAATTAGTTCATTCAGGGAAAAAAATTGCCCTTTCCGAACGTTCGGTTCAATTGATTGAAAAATGTCAGCACTACCTGCATAAAAAACTTCAGGACAGCGATGCGCCGATTTATGGAATAAATACAGGATTCGGATCCTTGTGCAATACGAAAATCGAGAAAGATGATCTTTCCCTATTACAGGAAAACCTCGTCCGTTCGCATGCCTGTGGGATGGGACCTGAAATTGATCCGCAGATTGTAAAAATTATGCTGCTGTTAAAGATTCATGCTTTAGCATTGGGACATTCCGGTTCAACTTTAGCCACTGTTCATCGATTAATCGAAATGTATAATCATGAAGTATTGCCCATCGTATATGAACAAGGATCATTGGGAGCCTCCGGCGATTTAGCCCCACTCGCCCACTTATCTCTTCCACTCATTGGTACAGGAGAAGTGCATTACAAAGGCGAAAAACGATTTGCAGCAGATGTATTGAGAGAACTGAATTGGGAGCCCATTCAATTGCAGGCAAAGGAAGGATTAGCATTGTTAAACGGAACACAATTCATGAATGCCCACGGCGTATATGCGCTTATCCGACTGAAAAAATTAAGTCAGCTGGCCGATACCATTTCTGCAGTATCTCTGGATGCATTTGAAGGATTAATTGCGCCATTTCACTCCTTGATTCAGGTGATTCGTTCACATAAAGGACAAGCCATAACAGCAGCAAATATTCGTCATCTACTTCAGGGAAGCGAATTACAAAATAAACCAAAAACACAAGTACAGGATCCGTATACGTTCCGATGTATTCCTCAGGTACACGGTGCCAGTAAGGATCAAATCCGCCATGTTTCTTCCATTGTAGAAACGGAAATCAATTCGGTAACCGATAACCCAACGATTTTTCCGGATGAAGACCTGATCATTTCCGGAGGAAATTTTCATGGTCAGCCCCTTGCCATTTCATTCGATCTTTTAGCCATTACCGCTGCAGAATTAGCGAGTATTTCTGAACGGAGAATTTATAAATTAATATCGGGACAAAGAGGCTTACCTCCATTCCTGGCAAAGGATGCCGGACTCAATAGTGGATTTATGATTCCACAATATTCTGCGGCTTCCATCGTTTCTCAGAATAAACAACTTTGTATGCCGGCTTCTGTGGACACCATCGATTCAAGCAATGGACAAGAAGACCATGTAAGCATGGGTGCTAATGCTGCCACAAAAATGATTAAAGTGGTGGATAATTTAATTTCTGTTCTCGCTATTGAATTAATGAATGCATCGCAGGCATTATCCTTTAGAAAAGAGAAAACTTCTCCTTTATTGGAAAAATTTATTTCCAACTATAGAGAACACGTTCCATTAGTAGAAAAAGATATTTACATGCACCAGGAAATGGAAAAATCCAGACAATTTATTTTGTCCTGTTCCATCCCCGAAGGATTGGAAGCCTGGTAAATCATTAAAGAATGAAAAAACTCCTATTCGCCCTTATCCTGCTTTTAAGCACTAGTTTTTTGTTGAATGCACAAAAAGAAGGAGGTCCGAAAAAATATCAAGGTTTACTTTGGGAAATTTCCGGCAATGGATTAAGTAAACCTTCCTATTTATACGGTACCATGCACGTAAGTGAAAAATTAGCTTTTCACCTTAGTGATACTTTTTTTCTTGCCTTGAAAAAGGTGGATATGGTTGCACTGGAATTAGATCCTGCACAATGGATGGAGGAAACACTGGAGCTCGAGAAAGCGACCAATCAACGGGAATATTTGAGAGATCCGGGAAGTTCACGTGGCTTTTACGATTATGCATTTAAAATATTTTTTCCTGAGAAAAACGATTACGCCCGAATCATCCGTTCGAAACCCCGATTGATGAATGCGATGTTGTATCGCTCTTCAGATTACAAAAATGAATATGAAGAAGATACTTATCTGGACCTTTTCATTTTTCAGGCGGGAAAAAAATTGAATAAAAAAGTAGTGGGATTAGAAGATTTTATGGTCTCACGAAAATCCGTTGAAAAATCCTATACAGGCAAAGAGGAAATGGATCCCGAGAAGTTGAAAGAAGAACGTGAAATGATTCGTATCCGTGTCCGGCAAATGGAGAAAATAAAACCTTTACGGGAATATCAGGAGGACGCTTACCGTTTGGGTGATTTGGACATGATCGATTCATTATACCGCCTGATGAATCCGGGAACCAAGTTTCTTAAATACATGCTTTGGGATAGAAATATCGTAATGGCCAATGGCATGGATTCATTAATGAAAAAAAATAACAGTCTGTTTACCGGAGTTGGAGCAGCGCATTTACCCGGAGAAAAAGGAGTAATCGAGCTTCTTCGTTTAAAAGGATATACTGTTCGACCTGTTGTTTTTACTTCCCGCAGGGATGAAGAAATGAAAACGGAAATCGAAAACTTAAAATATCCGGTCAAATTCGAAAAGCAATACCCGTCCGATTCCTTGTTCTCGGTTGATATGCCCGGCAAAATGTACGTGACCGCAGAACGCGCCGGAAAAACCGAGTATCTGTTTAATGATATGTCGAACGGCTCCTATTACTTTATTCAGCGTTATACTCATAATGGTGCTTATAAGGGACACCAACCGGATTATATTTTGAGTCGAATCGATAGTCTCTTGTACGAAAATGTTCCCGGAAAAATTCAATCAAAAAAAACAATAAAATCTTCCAATGGATTTCCGGGTCTCGATATCGTGAACAAAACCCGTAGGGGCGATTTGCAACGTATGCAGATTTATGTTACGCCACTGGAAATAATTGTTTTCCGAATGAGCGGAAGAAATGATTATATCAGTGGTCCCGAAGGTGAAATCTATTTTAAGTCCATTCAGTTTTTGGACCGTTCTAATTCATCCAGCACTATCGTTTCATCCGATCACGCCTTTCAATTTAAAATTCCCGGAAACTGGATATCTGGTTACAATAACTCCACTTACAGCGGCATTCAAAAAAGGAATTATTCTTCGGTTGATAAAGACGGGAATTATTATTTCATGACTCAGTCGCAACTGATCGATTTCAGTTATATTGAAGAAGACACCTTTGAATTAAATTATCTCAGTGAGCGTTTTGCAGAAGACCTGAATGGTAAAATCGTATCGCGCGAATTGAAAATTACCGATGGTCGGCATGACCTTTACACCACCATTGAAGCAGACGGAAAAAATTACCAGCTTCGCTTATATATAGCAGGTGATAATTATTACATGATCGGGACAAATCATCCGGATAAAAATACCGCACTGAATTACGTTTCATCATTAAAGTCCCTCACCTATACCTATCCGCAAGCGTTTACCCATTATACCGATACTTCGCTTCATTTTAGTGTTAACACCATTGTTAATCCATCGCCATATTCCTCCATGGCTTATTTGGGCGACGATATGGGTATGAATTTGTTCGATATGGACGAAATCAAGGAAGAAGAAGCGATTTATCGTCCCATCCGGAATTCCAGGTTTTATCAATCGTATGCAACAGGTGAAAAAATCTTCGTGGAGTTCAGGAAGTTTTCCATGTATTACCAAATGGAAAATCCCGCTGAGTTTTGGGAAAAACAGGAAGAAGACCTTAATCAGGACCATCGTTTTATCTTGCGTAAATCGAAAAAGGGATTTGTATTTAACGACAGCATCCGCGATTATCTGGTGGTCGACACCAATAGTACCCGTGGTGTTTTAGTGCGTTTTATCCAGAAATGTGGTGTCCTTTACACCATTGCCGCAACCGTTGATACCGTGGCGGGAGCTAGTCCTTTTGTCAGCGAATTCATGCGTTCCTTTACACCGAAAGACACCTGCATCGGTTCCAGCATTTATTCAGAAAAAATCAATGAATTCTTTTTTAATAAAATCTATTCTGCCGACACACTTGAAAAGAAGCGCGCTTATCAGGGTTTAAATTATGTGTTCAGCAATTTGAATGAAGTCCATGTTGAACCACTGAAAAAATTCATTTCAAATCCGAAATTTGCTGATTTCCCATTGGAGGACAAACGTGAAATTATATCCGGTTTGGGTCGGATTAAACACAAAAGCATACTCCCCTACTACGATCAATTATATCAGCATTACACCGATTCATCCGGTATTGAATTTGCGATTCTTGAAGGCGTTGCTAATCAGCGAACCCAAAAATCGGTTGAGTTATTTTTAAAATTAATGGAGCTGGATTTACCGGTAAGCGCTAATGAAAACGACATCCATTACATTCTAAACCCTTACCGTGATTCTGCACAATTAGCTGCACGATTATTCCCCGGTATTCTCAAGTTTACCAAATACCCTGAATACAGAAATGCCATATATTCACTGATGAGTGAATTGGTGAAGAACGGGTATTTAAAGAAGTCAGAATATTCCAAATTCAAAAAGGAAATCCTGCGCGATGCCAATTACGAATTGAAAAAGTACATGGCTTCCATCGAGGGAAATCCGGAAGATTTTAATTTTGGATTTGGTGGTTTCTATAATGATGGATTTGTAAATAATGAGATGATCAATCCGGTTTGGGATTTAACGGAAGAACAACAAACTTTATTTCATTACGTATTGTTGCTGGGTCCGTTTAAAGGCGACGCCGAATGCGAAAAATTCTTCCACAAACTCTTTACTACACCGAAGGAAGATTTGAAAATTCTGGTGCATGCGTACCTGCAAACCCAGGGCTATTCGAGTCCCGATTCCTTATGGAATAATTATGCTTCAGATATTAAAACACGTTCAATCTGCTACCGTGCTTTAGCGTATTATAAGCAATCGGATTTATTCCCTTCAAACTATGCAACACAAGATTTAGTTGGACAATCGCTATTGTATGGCAATAGTAAGGATGTAGATAAAGACACGATTGTGTTGGTTAAAGTCAGCAAAATTTCATCACCCGGTGCAAGTGGCAATATTTACTTTTATAAAGCCCGGCCAAAAGATAAGAAGGTTTGGAAATTGGGATACGTGGGAACGCAGCCCGAAGATTTGAAAAAGATCAAT
This sequence comes from Flavobacteriales bacterium, assembly GCA_019694795.1. Lineage (NCBI taxonomy): Bacteria > Pseudomonadati > Bacteroidota > Flavobacteriia > Flavobacteriales > Flavobacteriales bacterium. The sequence goes on from JAIBBF010000006.1 coordinate 34,920, forward strand.
ACCTATCCAGAATTAAAACGGAAAGGAATTTCGTTTGACGGGGAAGAAATGATGGAGAAAGAAATCAGTACAATCCTGAAAAAAATGAGAACCAAAGGTCGTCAACGCGCTGAAGCCAACGATTACGGATACGGCGATTATGAAGATTATGAATATGGAGAATAAGGATTAATCCTTAAACAAAGAATCTACAAATTCATGCTTGTTGAAGGCTTGCAGATCTTCCATTTTCTCTCCCACTCCAATGAATTTTACGGGGATTTTAAACTGGTCGGAAATTCCAATTACTACTCCACCTTTAGCGGTGCCATCGAGTTTGGTTAATGCTAATGCGGTCACTTGGGTTGCATTGGTAAATTCGCGGCATTGATTGATGGCGTTCTGTCCGGTGCTGGCATCTAATACCAAAAGCACTTCGTGAGGAGCATCCGGAATTACTTTCTGCATCACCTTTTTAATCTTACCCAACTCGTTCATCAGGTTTACCTTGTTGTGTAAACGTCCTGCAGTATCAATAATGATAACATCCGCATTACTTGCAGCACCCGATTGTACCGTGTCAAAAGCAACAGCAGCCGGATCTGAGCCCATGCCCTGAGCTACAATCGGCACCCCTGCACGTTCCGACCAAACTTTAAGCTGATCTACCGCAGCAGCACGAAACGTATCTGCAGCGCCTAACAATACCGATTTACCTTGCTTTTTAAACTGCCAGGCGAGTTTACCAATGGTAGTAGTTTTCCCTACTCCATTTACGCCAACCACCATAATGACATAAGGCTTTTTCCCTTCGGGAATGGTGATTTCATTATAGTTGCCGGTGGAATTGTTTTCTTCCAGCAATGCGGCCACTTCTTCTTTTAAAATTTTATTTAATTCGGAAGTATTGATGTATTTATCACGCGCTACACGGTCTTCGATTCTGCGGATAATTTTTACGGTTGTATCTACACCAACATCTCCCGAAACCAGGATTTCTTCCAGTTCATCCAATACCTCATCATCCACCTTGCTTTTACCAACAATGGCGCGAGAAATTTTAGAAAAGAAATTCTCTTTGGTTTTTTCTAAACCTTTGTCGAGACTTTCCTTTTTCTCCTTTGAAAAAAAACTAAAAATACCCATGATTACATAAAACAAGAAAAGGCCTCCTCACAATGAAGAAGCCTTCAGTTATTTTCCATTCGCAGAAATCAATTCTTAGCGAAGAAATCTTTTACCTTTTCGTTGGGTACTACTTCTTCTTTAAAAGAATAAGCACCGGTTTTTGAAGAACGAACCATTTTAATCACTTTAGTGAGGTTCTTTCCACCTTTCTGGAGGGTTGCTACGGTCTTCTTTGCCATGGCTTAATTATTTGATCTCTTTGTGAACAGTTACTTTTTTCAATACCGGATTGTATTTTTTCAATTCAATACGATCTGGAGTATTCTTACGGTTCTTGGTGGTAACGTAACGGGATGTCCCGGCCATACCAGTAGCCTTGTGCTCTGTGCACTCAAGGATAACCTGAACTCTATTGCCTTTCTTTGCCATTGTATACGACTTAAATATTCAAACGGGCTGCAAAGATATTGAAATAATTTATTTGTACAAGAGAAATATTACTTTCCATTGATAAATTCTTCGAGTCCGCTGCTTTGTGCCATAATGCGCTCAATTTCGGCGATGGTTCGGGGAACACAAGCGCTAAGATTTTCCGGACCTTTTTGGGTAATCAGAATATCATCCTCAATCCTTACTCCAATATTCCACCACTTTGGGTCGCAAGGACTACCTTCAGGAATATAAATCCCCGGCTCTACAGTAATCACTTGGTTTTCACCGAGTGATGCATACAATCCCGGATCGTGAACATCAAGACCGAGATAATGGGAAGTGCCGTGTAAAAAATACTGTTTTACTTCACCCGGTTTTTTGATGATGCCTAGCTCAAGAAGTCCTTTCGTAATTACCTCCGTGGCGGCTTCATGCGGATCCCAAAATTTATTTCCTATTACACATTTTGCGATGCCTGCATCCTGGGCCTTTAAAACCAAATTATAAATCAAGGCTTCCTCAACGCTAAATTTACCATCCACCGGAAGGGTTCGTGTTACATCTGCAGAATAACCGTGGTATTCGGCGCCGATATCACTTACCAAAAGATCTTTGGAAGATAAAACGCGACGGTTGGTGCTGTAGTGTAAAATACAGCTGTTTTCTCCACCACCCTGAATGGAAGGAAAACCTTCGCTTTCTGCACCGGAAATAGCAAATACATATTCAACCACAGCTTCAGTTTGATATTCCTTCATACCGGGTTTTAACGCTTTCATTAATTCCCATTGCGCCTTGCAGGTAATATCGATGGCTTTACGCATCAGAATAATTTCTTCTTTCGTTTTATTTTGCCTCAATGTGGCCATGATTTCATTGAGCTTAAAACGATTCACTTTCCCTTTTAACGAATCTGTATGCTCAAAAAAGTTTTTCTTCATTGAATACAAATCACCACGGTCGTTTTTGTCGTCGCGATCGTCGTTAAACTGAGACAGTACCAGAATTTTATTGAATTGCTGGTAGGGGATCGGAAACTCGATAAATGTTCTGCTTTGAAAAACATTTTCAATGAGCATTTTAGTCGGCGCATCTTTAATGGCCAACCGTTTTCCATTCCATACTTCCATACCCGGATCGGAGTCCTGAATAAACAAAAGTTCATTGGTAACGATATTACCAAAACGCACCGGGGTTTTTGTAATCACCAATACCGAATTGGTTTCTGTTAATCCTGTTAAATAATAAAAATTAGGATCCTGATGGTATTCGTAATCGATATCGTTGGAGCGATTACGGATTGGAGCGGCAAACAAAATGGCCATGCTGCCATCCGGCATTAATTTTCTGAATTCATCCCTACGCTCCTTATGAAATTGCGCCGGTAAAAGATCGGTATCGTATAAATCCCCTTCCGACTTTACGGTGAGGTGTTGGTGACCATCATTGTTCTGTCCAATGGCAGATATAAAAATGGAAAGGAATAATCCGGTGAAAAGGGCTTTCGTCATGGAGTAAAAATAAAAAAACGTTGCTGCTTATCGCAACAACGTTTCAATTATCTACAAATATCGTGCTTAACCGATGAAACCTTTTTCGCGAGCTTCTTTCAGACAAGCGCTGATACCTTTTTTGCTGATTGTACGTAAACCGGCAGCAGAAACTTTAAGTTCAACCCAACGGTTTTCTTCTGGAATAAAGAACTTCTTCACCAAAAGATTTGGGAAAAATTTACGCTTTGTTTTACGGTTGGAGTGTGAAACATTATTTCCAACCATCATTTTCTTACCGGTAATTTGACAAACTCTAGCCATTGCTATTCATTTTTAAAGGGATGCAAATATAAGAATTATTTCAATTCACCCAAATTTTATCATTGTTTGATGAATCGTTTATTTAAAACCACCCCGCTTCTGATTACCCGCACAAAATAAACGCCTGATTCCAAAGCACTAACATCGATATCCCCCACCGGATTTGTCCAGGTAGATCTTCGGATCATTCTTCCGTTCATGTCCGTAATTTCGATGATGGCTTCCTTTTCAAAGCGATTTAAACGCACGGAGAGGATTCCATTGGTTGGATTAGGGAAAATATTCACGCTGTTTTCATCCAGGAATTCTTCCACTCCGGCACTGTTTCCTGCCACGGGTTGGGTGCGGTTGGAACGGGTTGAATTGTGGTTTTGAGCGCGCGTTGCTTCACAAACATCTGGAACAATTACCTCAATGAAATAACGCAACGAGTCGCCTTCGTTCATGGCATTTAAATCGGTATACACCGTGGTGAATTCAGGTACAGAGTCTATAGCCACCCAGTTTCCGGCATTGCTGGTATCTCTCATAATGCGGTAATAGAATGAAGGCATCGCAAATCCATCATATGGATCCCAATCAATGATAATATCATTCCCATTTACTTGTGGAGGGAACATGTAGATGGTTTGATGGTAGCCGCTTAAAGGACCTTCATTTCCGCAGGTATCAATTACGCTTACTTTATAGCGGTATTGCGTTACATTCGGATCAACCCCTGCATCGGTGTCGATATAGCTGCTCAATGAATCGTAAGCAATGCTTGCAATTTGCACATATCCTAAACCGGCAACGTCTCTGTAAACGCGGAATGAATCAATTAAATCATTAGGTGTTTTTTCCCATGTAATTACATTGTGACTCGAAGTCTCATCTACGGTAACAAGACAAATCTCCTGCGCAATCTGATCGTCGAACGTTAATTGCATTGAATTTGAAGTTCCATTTCCACAGGCATTGCTTCCTGCTACAGACATATTGTAATTGGTAGTTCCATAGGCGAAGTCAACGGTTATGGAATTCGTATTTGCACCTGATGTAATAACAGCTCCGGCAGGCAAATCCCAAACATATCCACTTGCATTAGCGATGGTAGGTACCATGTAGCTTATTCCGGTGGAGGGTGGACATTGACTCAGACTGGTTGCACCCACAATAACACCTGCTGCATCCGGAAGTGGATTTACTACAACCGGAATTGTGGTTGAATTTCCATTACCACAAGCATTTGTTGCATATACCTGAATGTTTCCGGAAATAGCGATGGTTGAATAGTCAACCGTAATTGAGTTGGTGTTGCTTCCACTTGCAATCACAGCACCGGAAGGTAAATCCCAGGTGATGGAACTCGCATTGGTAAATGCTGGAACGGAATAGGAAACGCCATTCTGACCCTGACACACTGTTGCTGATCCAGTAATAGATCCTGCATTGGAAGGTAATGGATTTACAGTAACGGATAAGTTAGATACTCCTCCATTTCCACAACTATTTTCACCATATACAGAAATGGTTCCACTACTTGCATTTTGAGCAAAGTTTACAGTGATAGCTTCCGTTCCAGTTCCGCTGTTAATCGTCGCACCTGAAGGAAGTGTCCATACATAGTTAGTAGCTGTTGAAATTGCATTGATGGAGTAATTCACCTGATTGGTTCCTGCGCAAACCGTGGTTAAACCGGAAATTGCAGAAGCATTTGATGGAATACTTTGAATGTTGATGTAGGAATTTTTCGTTTCATTGTCGGAACCGTTCGGACCAGTAACCGATAATGAAATGGTTTGCGCACCGCTACCGGTGAAGGTAACCGTTGGATTTTGCAGATTGGAAGTACTTGGAGATCCATTTGGACCAAAATTCCAGCTCCATCCCGTTGCTCCCACTGAGTTGTCGGTAAAGTTCACCATTGTTCCGGAACAAGGCGTGGTGGTGGATGCAATAAAGTCAGCATAAATTAAACACTGCGGAGCAGAAGGATTATAGGTAATGTTTACATTATCGGTAGAGGCCGGACAAACACCATTGGTGATGGTCCAGGTTAACACCACCGTTGCTCCACTTAAAATACCGGTTACATTGGTATTATTTTGCGTATCGTCGTTAAACGAAGCGCTACCTGTAGTTACGGTCCACAATCCCGTTCCCACCGTAGGTGAGTTCCCTTGCAGAACAGTGGTTCCATTGCAAATGGTTTGGTCGGCACCTGCTGATGCTACAGTTGGAGCTTTATCGAAGTTGATTGTTTTACTGCTTGAAACACCGGTTCCGCAACCATTGGTGTTTGTTCCATAAACAGTAACGGTCCCTGAAGTCTGGGTCATAGCAGAAGGGAAATTCACTGTAATTGAATTGGTATTGGCACCACTTACAATGACTGTTCCTGAAGGAAAACTCCAGGTATATGAAGTAGCATTGGCAATTGCCGGTACAGAATACACATAGTTACTTCCGTTCTTACATACCGTTGTGTTTCCGCTAATAGCTCCTGCCGCAGAAGGATAGGGATAAACATTTAAAGTAAATGTCCGGGTAATGGTATTGTTGCTCGAAAATCCATCATTAACGGTAACAGTTATTGTTGCTGAACCAAATTGATTCGCAGCAGGCGTTATAGAAAGCGTACCGGTGGAATTGGGATTAGTGTAAGAAACACTGATGTTACCAGACGGAACAAGTGTTGAATTACTACTTGTTGCTGTCACCGTTACATTCTGGTTTTCCAATGTACTTCCATCTGAAATTCCACTTAAAGAAATGTAGGATGTTCCTGCATTCATACATGTATTTACATCCGAAAGTGCATTTAAAGTAGGTTGGTAATTTAAGGTCGTGAAATCGAAATAATGGTAAGAAGTACCATAGTTGTAGGTATTCCCTACTCCACTTCCGCAAAATGCCCAGCAACGCACGCGGTAATTACTTGCCGGTGCAAGATTGGTTAATGAAAAGGATGAACCTGTTGATGTATAAACCACATAATTATCCCCACTTAACAAATCACCATTTCCCCAAATGGTGCTTCCGGAATAACCAGTTCCATCCACCGGCGCATTATAGTTTGCTCCTGTTGTTTGGTTATCACAGGTGATAAAGGTATTATAACCGGTCACCTTGGTAAAAGAGATGGTTGCAGAAGTATAACTTATTGAAGAAGCTGTTCCGGCAGAAACCAATGTGGTGGTTGGCGTACAAAGGGTGTACGCATTTTCCATATTATTTGCATTGGCTGATGTATTATAATAATAATTATTCCCAATCTGCGGGAACGTGGCCGCTACACGATTATATTCATAAGCAATTGCTGTGTATTGGGTAGATGCGGATAATCCGGTAACTGTTACGGAAGTACCTGTACCGTTATACACTACATAATTGCTGCTCCCTAAATTTGAACCGGATCCATAAGTAGCATTTGCGACATATCCCGTTAGCGAATTTCCTGATACAGGAACAACAGTAGATGAAGCTGCAGGTTTAAGCACCACCAAAACATAACTACCGTTACCTCTGGTCCATGTTAATGTTAAACTACTTTCCGTTCTGGAAGAAATAGCCATGTTATAAGCCTGTACGGTTGGGGTTTGGCCAAACGTTAAATTGGAGACAAACAAGGCAATAAGCGCCAGGGACAATTGTATACTTCTTTTCATGAAAAAAATATTTTTTCCAAATCTATCGAAAAAATCAGCCCATTTATCTATTAAAATGTTGATTTCGTGAAATATTATAAACAAAAAAAGCCTGCGGTTCAACGCAGGCTTTTTCGTGACTAAAATGGATTTAGGCGTTCACCTGTGCTTTTGGAGCTGCAGATAAAATATCGGCGCCTGTACCTTCTTCATATTGCTTAAAGTTCTTTACAAACTCGCCTGCAAGTTTATTCAAGGTAGCATCATAGGCATTCTTATCGGCCCAGGTGTTTCTTGGGTTTAAAATTTCGGTTGGAACATCCGGACAAGATTTAGGAATATTCAGGTTAAATACCGGAAGTGTTTCAAATTCTTGTCCCTCTAACGAACCATTCAGCGCCGCAGTGATCATGGCACGGGTAAAACGCAGTTTAATACGTTCGCCAACACCATAAGATCCTCCGGACCAACCGGTGTTTACTAACCATACACGCACATTATTTTCTTTCATTTTTTTACCCAACAAGGCTGCATATTTCGCAGGGTGTAAAGGTAAAAATGCTCTTCCGAAACAAGCAGAGAAAGTGGTTTGAGGTTCAGTAACTCCAACTTCTGTTCCTGCCACTTTTGCTGTGTATCCGGAAATAAAATGATACATGGCTTGTTCAGGACTCAATTGTGAAATGGGAGGCAAAACACCAAATGCATCAGCCGTTAAGAAGAAAATGTTTTTAGGATTTCCTCCGATAGAAGGTTTAACTGCATTTTCGATATGGTGAATCGGATAGCTTACGCGTGTATTTTCAGTAATGGAGCTATCGTTATAATCAACGGTAGATGTATTTTCAACAAACCCGATATTCTCAAGTAAAGCACCGAACTTAATGGCTTTCCAGATTTGCGGTTCTTTTTCTTCGGTTAAGTCGATGGTTTTTGCATAGCATCCACCTTCGAAATTGAACACCGAACCATCGCCCCAGCCATGTTCATCGTCACCAATTAATCCACGGTTTGGATCTGCAGACAAAGTCGTTTTTCCGGTTCCTGATAATCCGAAGAAAACAGCCGTATCACCATCTTTACCAATATTAGCGGAACAGTGCATGGAGAGAGTATTACGCTCTTGTGGAAGAAGGTAATTTAACACGGAGAAAATTCCTTTTTTAATCTCGCCGGTATAGCCTGTACCACCAATGATAATCATTTGGCGGGTGAAGTTAATTACGGCAAAATTATGCTGACGAGTACCATCGATGGCAGGATCCGCTAAAAATCCCGGAGCGCATACAATATGCCAATCAGCTTTAAACGTTTCCAGTTCGGAAGCTTCCGGACGAAGGAACATGTTATAGGCAAATAAATTCGACCATGGATATTCGCAAACAACACGAAGGTTCAATCGGTAATTATTATCGGCGCAAGCATATGCGTCGCGAACGTAAACATCACGATTGGCCATATAGGCTTTCATGCGATTGTAAAGAGCATCAAATTTTTCAGGTGTAAATTTGATATTGATATCGCCCCACCATACGGTGTTTTCGGTTTTGGAATCAAAAACAATAAAGCGATCTTTCGGAGACCGACCTGTAAACTCACCTGTTTCAATAGCTAGCGCACCGGTGTCGGTAAGAACACCCTGGCCATTGACTAATGTTTCTTCTACTAACTCAGCAGGAGTTAAATTCCAATACGCATTGGCCACTCTGCCTAATCCAAGCTCTTCAAGCGTTGAGTTTTTGGATCTTGTTCCGAATTCGTTCATATTGATGAAAATTGGTTAACGATTTAAGGCCACAAATTTAAACTTTTGTAACCCAACAAGACAATAGGATTACTTCAATTATCCACAATTTATCGGGTTATTAACAGGTCCGATTTTCCGTTAAAAACTTTTAAATGAGGGAAAATGATATTTATCATTCACTTTTTACCCTTGACCAGAATTTGGCTACCGTAGCCTAAACCACAAGCCACCTTTGGGCACGATTTTCGTTATAGTAATAACAACAACAAAAACTTAAACTATGAGCCGGGAAGAAAAAATCAGGTACATCCGCGAAAGCAGATTCTACAGTCTGGCCTATCGCAACCTGGAGACTTGTACCGAACGGGAATTAGACGACATGATTCGAATGATTGTCCGTGAACTCCAAAAAGAAGAAATTAGTGTAAATGAAAATCAGGTTACCAATTTTTACGTTTACCTGAATTGATTAGAGTATTCGGCCAGCACGGCCCCAGGCTTTTTGCCAATAGGATTGGGTTAGATCAGAAATCATAACCCCTTTACTGGTGCTTGCATGTACAAAGCGATTGTTTTGCAAATAAATCCCAATGTGGGAATTTTTTCCACTGATATCGAAAAACACCAAATCTGATTCTTTCAGTTCCGATTTATTGATCTCCTTGCATTGTCCGATAATTTCAGTTGCCGATCGTTTAAGCACTGTTTTAAACACATCTTTATAAACCGCATTAACAAAACCGGAACAATCCACCCCCTCCTTCGTGTTGCCTCCGTATTTATAAGGAACTCCAATCCAACCGTCGATATATGCGTATAATTCCGGAAAGACCAATGACTTTTTATCTACTCCCAACTGAACAGCATATTTCTCGAGCAGAGAAGAACTCACCGCAGTGGTTTTACCGTTGTTGGGGTTATTAACGACTTCCTCTTTAGGTCTTCGTTTTTCTTTTCTTCCCCCACCCTCTTCTACAGAAAATTCAATTTTGTTTTCATCATCCGCCGCCTTTTTCCATTCGGCACACGAAGAAAACAAAATTGAACTAATTGCAAAAAGAGTAATCGATTTACGCATTATTTGTTTCCGCTTTCAACTACTACTTTAACTTCTTTAACGTGCTTACCATTGATGATGGTGTCCGCTTCTTCCATTGATTTTGTCATGGTACTTCCACTGCATCCATCCATTATCATTCCATGATGTTTCATCCCCATTGATGATCCACACTCTCCTTTTGAAGAACAAGATCCATGAGCACCTTTCATCATTGGACAAGAACCTTCGCCATGACCTTCACCCATTTCACATGTACCATGTCCTTTACCATGATGCATTTCTTTGTGACAACCTTTTCCTTCACCACAGTGACCTTTGCAAGCCATTTTTACAATTCCGCCAACTACTGCACCAGTGATAATTAATAAACCAAATACAATGGCTGCATAAGAAATGATATGATGAAATTTACCATGTCCTTCTTTTTTAGAATAGGATAAAAACCACAGACCGGCCATGATCAGAAAAAACGACATCGCAACGGCGACGATTACAAAATGAAGCATAGAATAAAATTTAGAGTTTCTCTAAAATAATTCATTCTGTGCCTCTGAAATAACGAGAAAAGAGGAGTTGTTAACAGGTAATGGGTGAAATCTCAATAAAAAATGAAATGATCATTTTTTTCGGGAATATCAATGTTCCGATAACCAGCTTCGTGTAGCTTTTTCTTCCATTCCTTTTGCGTCTCATATTCACCATGAACCAAAAAGACGTGTTTGATTTGAGAAGCATCTTGACATGAAAGATATTTTAACATATCGTTGTAATCGCCATGCGCAGAATAGGATTCAATGATTTTAACCTTGGCTCGGACAGGGAATAATTCTCCAAAAATTTTCACTTCCGCTCTGCCGGCGCGGAGTTGTCCTCCCAAAGAATGAGGCTCAGCATAGCCCACCAATAAAATTGTGTTTTTTGCATGTGCAATGCTATGGCGGATATGGTGACGAATCCTTCCTGCCTCAGCCATTCCGGAAGCGGAAATAATTACGCAAGGTTCATTGTGTTCATTGAGCGCTTGCGAATCCTTTTTATCCGTAATGTAAATTAACTGTTCAAATCCAAATGGATCAGGATCCGTTTTGGCCGTTTCACGCACGTGTTCATTTAAACATTCAAGGTGTTTTCGGACGATGTTTGTGGCACTATATGAAAGTGGACTATCCACATAAATTTTTATTGGAGGAAGTTTACCACTTAATGATAGGTTATTTAAAGTATAAACCAGTTCTTGAGTCCTTCCCAATGAAAACGCAGGAATAATTAACCTGCCTTTATTTTGAACACAGGTTTCTAAAACAATCTCTAATAATTCCTGCGTGCTGTCTTCCGGTTTTTCATGCAAACGATTGCCATAGGTTGATTCGCACAATAAAATATCGGCCTGAGGAAATGGTTTTGGGTCATTCATTAACGGAGAACCATACCTTCCGATATCTCCGGTAAATGCAATTTTGGTTTCTTTATTTTCCTCAATTACCCTCAATAAAACGGCGGCAGAACCAAGGATGTGACCATTATCCGTAAAGGTGCAATGTACATCTGTAAATATTCTGAATTCCTGTGCAAACGGACGTTTCTCAAAGTGTTTTAAACAGGCGTCAACATCTTTTACCGAATACAAAGGCTTTAACCGGGGTAATCCTTTTGCTACACGTTTTTTATTTAGGAATACCGTATCTGCTTCTTGAATTCTGGCAGAATCCTGAAGCATGATTTCACATAAATCATAAGTGGCTTCGGTACAATAAATTTTTCCTTTAAATCCTTCATTAACCAAACGCGGAATTAAACCGGAATGGTCGATATGTGCGTGAGATAAAACTAAAGCACTAATTTCTGAAGGTTCAAATCCAAAATGCCGGTTTAATGGATCTGTTTCCTTGCCCATTCCCTGGAACATTCCACAATCCAGAAGTATTTTTTTTCCATCTTCCAGTGTTATCAGGTGTTTACTTCCCGTTACGGTTCTGGCTGCTCCAAAGAATTCTATTTTCATAATCAGGCTACATCATAATCAACCACTAAACTGGCAGAACGGGGATGTGCCTGACATGTGAGGATATATCCTTCTGCAACCTCTTTATCGGTTAATGCATAATTCATCATCATCTCCGCTTTACCTTCTCTCACTTTCGCTTTGCATGTGCAACATACAGCACCCTTGCATGAAAAAGGTGCATCCGCACCTGCGTCCATTGCTGCATCCAACAAGTTAGCTCCGTTGGCATCCAATTCAAATTCGGTTTCAATACCGTCCATGATGACTTTAACCTTTGCCACACCAGTGAAATCGGAAGCCGATGTTGTTTTCGGTTGTTCTGCCATTAAAACTGGAGTAGTAAATAATTCGAAGTGGATTTTATCTTTTGCCACACCGGCATCATTTAATGCAGCTGATGCATTCAGGATCATTTCTTCGGGACCGCAAATGAAAAATTCATTGGCAGATTTCAGGTTTTCAGTATTCAGCAATTGAGCTACCTTTTCCTTATTCAATCGTCCGTGGTAAACCGGATTTTCTGTTGCTTGTCTGCTATAAACAGAAATCAATTTGAAGCGTCCGTTAGATGATTGTTCAAGTGATTTTAATTCTGCCAGAAAAATGGTAGAATCGGAAGTCTTATTGGAATATACCAATGAAAATTTACTGTTCGGTTCTGCAACCAGCATCGATTTGATGATGGCAAAAATGGGAGTAATTCCACTTCCCGCTGCAATTCCCACATAGTGCTTGTTGTTCTCTTTTTTTAATTCAGTAAAGAAATTACCAATCGGCGCCATGGATTCAACCTTATCGCCAACTTTTAATTGTTGGTTCATGTAAGTAGAAACCTTTCCTTTTTCCACCATTTTAACTGCTACACGCAATGGTTCGTTCACCAATGGTGATGAACATAAGGAATAAGATCTGCGAAATTCTTCCCCGTTCAGGTTGAATTTTAAGGTGAGGTATTGACCCGCCACATAATTGAAATCTGATTTCAATTCTGCCGGAATTTCAAACGCAACTGAAACCGAATCAGCTGTTTCTTTTTTAATATCGCTTACAACAAGGGTGTGAAATTTGGACATGCTTCATTTTTTGTGTGTGCAAAAATAACAATATGCCTCTCTTATGGTTCAAATACTTTGTCTTTTCAGGCAAAATTTTCTATTTTTGAATACCCAAAAACCCGAAGAAGGTTTCAAATTATTGTCAAAATTTGAAATTTTCTTTCGAGAAAAAGACATTTTACAAAATTAAATTTTAAAAGTTCGGATTTTTTTTGATTTATGCAGGTTTCTGTGTCGAAACTGACTTGCATCATAATCAAAAGCGGTCCTTAATTGTTAAACTTGTGACAAGAAATTTTTCCTATGGAAAACACAAAAAATGAACAGGACTTTCAGGCAAAAATTGATGCCGAAGAAAAGATTGAACCGCGTGATTGGATGCCGGATGATTACCGTAAGCATTTGATTCGTCAGATTTCTCAGCACGCCCATTCGGAAGTAATTGGTATGCAGCCCGAAGGAAATTGGGTTAGCCGTGCTCCGAGTTTACGTGCCAAAATGATTTTGCTGGCGAAAATTCAAGATGAAGGTGGTCACGGTCTTTATCTTTATTCAGCTGCTGAAACCTTAGGGATTAGTCGCGATGAATTAATCCAGCAATTGCATTCCGGCAAAGCAAAATATTCTTCTATTTTCAATTATCAGGCATTGACCTGGGCCGACATAGGAGCTATTGGATGGTTAGTGGACGGTGCCGCAATTGTAAACCAGGTTTCCTTACAACGCACATCGTACGGACCTTATTCCAGAGCAATGGTTCGTATCTGTAAAGAGGAATCGTTCCATCAACGTCAAGGCTATGAAATCATGGCGCATTTGGCATTGGGAACGCCGGAACAAAAAGAAATGGCACAGGATGCATTAAACCGCTGGTGGTGGCCTTCCTTAATGATGTTTGGTCCACACGATAGCGATTCTCCCAATAGCGGCAATGCTTTTAAATGGAGAATTAAGCGTGAAAGTAACGATGAGCTTCGTCAGCGTTTCATTGACAAAACGGTTCAGCAAACGGAAGTTATTGGCTTAACTGTTCCGGATCCGGATTTAAAATGGAATGAAGCAAAAGGACAATATGATTTCGGAAAAATTAACTGGGAAGAATTCCAGCAAGTGATTTCCGGTAACGGTCCCTGCAACAAACAACGTCTCGAGCATCACATTCGTGTACACCATGAAGGTGCATGGGTTCGTGAAGCTGCGAATGCCTATGCCGAAAAGAAAAAGAAAAAAGAATCTGTACTCGCATAATACAACAAGACATGAGCAACAAGAATGATAATCAATGGCCACTTTGGGAAGTGTTTATCCAAAGTAAATCCGGTCTCCCCTACAAACATGCAGGAAGTTTGCATGCCACAGATAAGGAAATGGCAATTCAAAATGCGAGAGATACGTATACCCGCAGAAATGAAGGCACCAGTATTTGGGTAGTTCCTGCCGATTGTATCGTTGCATCGAATCCAAATGATCAGGATGAACTTTTCGATCCGATGAATGATAAGGTGTATCGTCACCCTACTTTCTATGTAATGCCAGAAGGAGCTAAAAATATCTGATTTAAAAAAAATCAACCATGACCCAACAAGAAGCTTTATTTCAGTATTGCCTCCGTTTAGGCGACAATGCTCTTATTCTCGGTCACCGTTTAAGCGAATGGACTAGTTTTGCTCCAATTCTCGAAGAGGATCTTGCCTTGAGTAATATTGCATTGGATTTGCTTGGCCAGGCGAACGGTTTTCTTGCTTATGCAGGAACTGTAGAAGGCAAAGGTCGCGATCAGGATGCTTTGGCGTATAAACGTGCCGAACGCAATTTTGTAAATGCACTTATTACCGAATTACCGAATGGTGATTTTGGATATACGATTGTTCGTCAGTTCTTATATTCTAATTTCTCTTTATTGTTGTATACTGAATTGTGCAATAGTAAAGATGAAACCATTGCTGCTCTTGCTGCCAAATCATTAAAAGAGGTAAAATACCATGTTCGTCACTCGAACGACTGGATGCTTCGTTTAGGAGACGGTACCACTGAAAGTCACAACCGTGTGCAAAAATCGTTGAACGACATCTGGATGTTTACCAATGATATGTTTGCAATGGACGAATCGGATGAAATGCTGATTAAAAGTGGAATTGCTGTTGACCTGAATGCACTTCGTACCAAATGGATAGATGCAGTTACAAAGGTCATTGCAGATGCCACACTCGAAAAACCTGCAGATGCGTATATGCAATCGGGAAGTAAAAAAGGTGTACATACCGAATATCTCGGTTTTGCACTCGCAGAAATGCAATACTTGCCTCGTGCATATCCGGATGCAAAATGGTAAAATACAGACCCGGTAATTCCGGGTCTTCTTTTTTAAATCATGAATAAACTGAAGGATTTTTACAATAAATACTTCCCCTATTTTGTGGATGTTTGGCAATACATTGCTATCGTTCTCATTTTTATTCTTGCTGCACTTTTTATTCTGTAATCATGTTCAATGCTGATGAAATAAAATCCTGGCTGGAAGAACTTCCGGACCCGGAAATTCCGGTGATTTCCATTGTGGAGTTGGGAATTATCCGTTCTATCGATGTGAGTGATTCAAGCGTACTTGTTTCAATAACGCCAACTTATTCGGGTTGTCCGGCCATGAAGCAAATTGAAGACGATATTGTTTCTACTTTAAAGCAACGCGGAATTCCGAATGTAGAAGTTAAAATGGTTTATTCGCCGGCATGGACCACCGACTGGATTTCTGATGCAGCCAAGGAAAAATTAAATAAATACGGTATTGCTCCTCCGGAACACAGCAGTATAGACAAGCGCGTTTTAATGGGGCTTGAAGAACGCGTGGTAAAATGTCCGCAATGCCATTCTTCCAATACAGAAATGATCAGTCAATTTGGTTCTACCGCATGTAAAGCGTTATACCGGTGCAAGGACTGTGCAGAGCCTTTTGATTATTTTAAATGTCTGTAAATCCCTAAAGGACTACGTTCAATTTGCAATTTTCCTGTTCAAGCAAATGCAGGTTTGCTTCGATTTCAAGATCCGTTTTGGTATTATCCAGCTCCACCTTATAGCGTGCTTTTAATTCTTTTCGTTTCATAGCCTCCATAAAGCGACGAACTTCTTCTCTGCTCGATAACTCCAATCCCGGCACTGCGGTTGGAACCCCTTTTTCATCTTTTGCCACCATGGTGAAATAACTGGTATTGGTGTGCTTTACGGTTCCTTTCTGGAAATTTTCGGCAATTACTTTTATGCCAATGACCATGGAAGATTTTCCAACATGATTAACGGATGCCAGTAAGGAAACCATTTCCCCTACTTCGACCGGTTGCAAAAATTCAACTCCGTCTACCGATACCGTTACACAATATTTTCCGCTGTGTTTGGAAGCGCAGGCATAAGCCACCTTATCCATTAACGATAACAAAATTCCACCGTGAATTTTCCCTGAAAAATTCGCATAAGCAGGAATCATTAATTCGGTAATTGTCATTTTGGAATAATCCACATTCCTAAATTTCATACATTGTTTTTTTGCAAATTAATCTTTTTTAATCTTTAAATTGTTGTATATACATCTATTTTGTATCTTTGAATAAACTACGCTATGAACAAGCCCGAAATATATTATTTGTTTGATCCCCTTTGTGGCTGGTGTTATGCCTTTAGTCCCGTTATAAATCGCCTGTATAATGATTACAATTCAACCGCCGATTTTAAAGTAATTTCTGGCGGAATGGTTTTAGGGGAAATGGTTCGTCCCATCGGAAAAATTTCGGAATACATTTTAAATACCATTCCACGTTTGGAGGAGTTGTCGGGACAAAAAATGGGTGATCCCTATAAACAAATGCTGAAAGAAGGAACTGCAGTTTACGGATCTGAGCGTCCCTCTATTGCTATTGAAGTGGTAAAATATTTAAATCCTGAAATCAGCTTTTCATTTGTAAAAGATATGCAACATCAGCATTTTTATGAAGGCAAAATAATGGAGCACGATGATTTTTATCTTCCGCTGCTCGCTAAATATCAATTGCCCGAAAAAGCATTTTTTGATCGCTTAAATTCATTTGAATTTAAAACCAGTACCTATGACGGATTTCGGTTTTCGAACGAATTAGGTATTCGCGGTTTTCCTTCTGTAGTTGGGAAAAAGAATGATCAGTATTATTTACTGAGTAATGGATTCAGGGATTATGATTCAATGAAAAATAATGTTGATCTGTTTTTACAATGAAACGTCGCGATTTTATTTATAAATCTTCACTTGCAGTTATAGCCATGAGCAGTTTAAAATCACTCGGTGATTGGGCCAGTACCCTACCCGATGCAGAACAAATGAGTCCGGTGATGTTTGTTGGACATGGAAATCCGATGAATGCAATTGAAGAAAATGAGTTTTCGAATGGTTTTAAACAAGTGGGAAAATTGATGCCTCTTCCTAAAGCCATTGTTTGTGTTTCTGCACACTGGGAAACCATTGGAACGAAAGTCACGGCGATGCCCAATCCTCCAACCATTCACGATTTCGGAGGGTTTCCTGAAAAGTTATTTCAACAGCAATACCCTGCTCCCGGAAATCCGGAATTAGCGAAAGAGATTTGCAACACCATAAAAAATCCGTCGATTGGAGAGGATCTGCATTGGGGATTAGATCATGGCACCTGGTCGGTTTTGCTTCCCATGTTTCCTAAAGCAAATATTCCGGTTATACAGTTGAGTCTCGATTATACCAAGGATGCCCAATACCATTTTGATCTGGCGAAACAATTGGCCTTTTTGCGTAAAAAGGGAGTGATGATTATTGGATCAGGTAATATTGTACACAATCTGGGAAATGCAGTTTTTAAGGATGTCGCTTATGACTGGACCATAGAGTTTGATTCGAAAATAAAAGAAGCGATTGATAAAAACGATAATGCTTCACTGGTGAATTATAAAAAATTCGGAAAGGCCGCTACACTTGCTGTACCCAGTAATGAACATTATTTACCTCTGCTTTATATCGCTGCCTTGCGCAATGAAAAAGATAAGCTCACTTATTTCAATGAAAAAAACACAATGGGATCCATCAGTATGCGATCCGTGATTTTTCATTAATACACTTTTTCATCCTTCTCAAAGCGGGCAATCCGAAAGTTCAGGTAACCTACCACAACGGTCATTATCGGACTTAACAGATTAAAGAAACAATACATCCAATACGTTCCCGTAGCCACATTCAGAACTGTAGCTTGTGTTGCTCCGCAGGTATTCCACGGAAATAAAACGGATGTTACGGTACCGGAATCTTCCAGTGTGCGTGATAAATTTTCACCTTTTAAACCGCGATCGCGGAAAGTTTTTGCATACATTCTTCCGGGAACAACGATGGCCAGATATTGATCGGCAGCAGTTGCATTAAAAAACACACAGGTTGCAGCTGTGGAGGCAATTAATGATCCGGTTGATTTTGCCAGGGAAACCACTGCAGATGAAATTTTTTGCAATAATCCGCATGCCTCCATTACTCCACCGAATGTCATGGCACAAACGATCAACCAAATGGTATTCATCATTCCTTCCATTCCGCGTGTAGTAAGCAATTTGCTCACATTTTCATTCGAGGTGCTTACACTTACCTCACCGTACATGGCATTGATTACGGCCTTATAAGAAGCATCCAGATAATTGCTTGCTTTACCGGCCACTTCAGTCACTAATTGCGGTTGAAAAATAATCGCTGCTATTCCTCCCAATAGGGCACCGATAAACAATGCAGGAATGGCATCTACTTTTTTAATAATTAAAAAGATAACCACCACAGGAACGAGAAACAAAACGGGTGAGATATAAAATTTAGATTCAATCGCAATCAGCATCCCATCTATTCCACCACTACTTGGTTTGGCATCGATGGAAAAACCGAGGATTAAAAAAATAATTATGGTAATAATTAAAGTGGGAACCGTTGTAATCATCATATACCTGATATGCGTAAACAAATCTGTACCCGCCATTGCAGGTGCAAGGTTGGTGGTGTCGGATAAAGGCGACATTTTATCCCCAAAATAAGCACCACTGATTATAGCTCCCGCTATCATTCCTTCGTTTATTCCTAATGCACTTCCTATTCCTAATAATGCGACACCCACGGTGGCTACGGTTGACCATGAACTTCCTGTAGAAAGGGATACAATTGAACAAACAATTACAGCTGCAACAAGGAAGATGGTTGGATTTAAAATTTTCAGCCCATAATATATCATTGTTGGAACAATGCCGGATATCATCCATGTTCCGGCTAATGCACCAATCATTAATAAAATTAAAATAGCAGGCAAGGAACTCACTATACTGTGAACAATTCCATCTCTAATATTTTCCCATGTAAAACCTAAACCCCATCCCACAACCGCTGCAATTCCTGCAGAGAACAAAAGAGCAATTTGATTCGGACCGTAGGTGGCTCCATCTCCATAAAACATGACGTTTACCGACAATAATCCGATAAGAAATAAAATAGGAATCAATGCAACGAAAAATCCCGGTTCCTTGGTATTGTTATTTTTTGTCATTCGATTTTTTAAGCGATTAAAAATAAAAACATTAGTGGGATTCCCATAATAATTTTTCTCCTGCCTCAATGCGGATGGGGACAAAATTCTCCATTGGCGGAATGGGACAATTATATCCTGTAGTATAGGCGCAGTAAGGATTATAACAAAAATTAAAATCCAATAAAATCTGTTTTTTATTGATCATTTCAACTTCAAGATATCTACCTCCGCCGTAGCATTCATTGCCACTTGTTAGGTCTGTAAATGGAATAAAAAGATATTCCGGATGTAGAACAGGACTATAAACTGATAATTGAATACTGGTGTCGTTACACCTAAAAAGGGCGTAACCAAGTAATTTATATTCCTTGATTTTGCCCGAACTGGTCGGCATAGTGATGATGGATTTTTTTTTCGCTTTTTTAAAATCAGCGGTAATCCGCCACTTTTCATTCGCATCGAAAAAATGTAAGGATTCAAACTTCAAAATTTCATCTTTTTTTAATGGGGATTTTACCGTATCCTTCATTTCAAGATTTCGCTCCAGCCGATGGTTCTTTACCGAATCCAGGTAATTTCCTTGTCCGAATGAAGTAAGCGTGCTGACTAAAAACAGCAGTAAAAAAAGTTTAATCTTCATTTAAAAAATCGATTAAATTCTCATACAATAACTGTAGTGGAAGTCCCATTACATTGTAATAACATCCATTGATCCTGCTAATCCCGATAAAGCCAATCCAATCCTGAATTCCATATGCTCCTGCTTTATCAAATGGTTTATATTTTTCTACATAATATTCAATTTCACGGAGTGATAATTCCTTGAACCAAACTTCTGTTTCACCGAAAAAACTATGAATTTTCGTTTTCGTCATGAGCGTTACACCCGTATATACTGAATGTTTTTTTCCGGATAATTGGCGAATCATTGTAACTGCTTCGTTTTTATCTGCTGCTTTATTTAATACATGGTCCTCTAAACAAACGATGGTATCTGAAGTAATAATTAGTTCATCATCTGCCATTGATTCTCTAAATGCAAATGTTTTTTTTGCACTCAGGTAAAGTGCAATTTCTTCCCGTTTTAATTCAGGGGAAAATGTTTCATCCACTTCCATGGTCCGAACTGTGAAATCAATATCAAGTCCGCGTAATAATTCCTGCCGGCGAGGAGATTTAGATGCCAGCACAACTTTTTTATTGTTCAGTAAAGTGGAAATCATGAATAGAAAATTGCGAATAAAACACCCGTAAACATGGAGAATTTCATCCAGGCAGATGCAACTAAAAATCCTTTGCGGTCTTTAGCCTGATTGCATTGGTAGGCGCTGTACATCATGGGTACTATTACCAATATTGTAACATAAAGCGATGAAATTAAATCGGATGCAAATAATTGTTGAATGGCCAGAATGGAAATGGCGAGAATAAAAATTAAAACGCTGATAAAATTTTTAGTTTTTCGAATACCCCAAACCAAGGGTACCGTAGAACAATTTAATACTTCGTCCCCTTTCATATCGGCAAGGTCCTTCTGAATTTCCCGAATAAGGGTAGATAAAAAGGCAAATGAAGAAAAGATAATCAGCTGAAACATTACATTCTTCCAATGCTGATGTCCCATAGCAACATGCGATGGAATGTGTTCCGTATAGTTCCAAATACCGGGTAATTCAACTAGCCCAACCAACACCACCACCAGCGCTGACATGATGGCAATGGTTAGATTACCACTCAGGAATTTTCGTTTTAATGTCAGTGAATACATCCATAATCCAAACGTGGTAAACAAATGAATGATCAAGGGAAAATAGTTACCGTATTTTATACTCAGGTAAAGTGCAATGGCAATGGCAAGAACATTAAGAATAGTATGCCATAACATGGCTACCCTTTTCTTAATAAATTTCCCAACAATTACTTTATCCGGTTTATTTACGCGGTCGATCTTAATATCAAAGTAGTCATTGATAATATAACCTGCAGCTGCAATGAGAACCGTAGAAAATACCAGCAGAAAAAAGTCCAGGCATCCCAAAGTCAGTTGTACGTTATAAGGATTGTTGCTTGCCCGCAAAATAGAATCTCCGATAACGGCATACTCCATGATGTACATTGTAAATACAATGATGAGGAGATTTAATGGCCGAATTAATCGAATAAAATGCTTCATAGCTTCTGTGCTAATATAGGCAAGCAAGGGGAGAAAAAAAATCCCGGATGAACCGGGATTTAAATCTTATTAAAACAATAATATTTTTCGCTTATTCGAGCACTTGGCTTTAACCATGTAGGCGAAATCCAGATTAGCTTCCATTACCAATTGTGCAGAAAATGGATGCGAAGGCGTATAAGTAGCATAACTAACATTAGCCGGATACTGGTGATTGGCCTGACCTTCTTCGCTGATTAAATCGGTTAATCCATAGCTAAAACGTGCTCCGAATGTAATTCCAAAATTTTCGGTTCCGATAAAATAACCACCGAATCCTAAATTCATCGTTGGATACCCTGGTACCAGATTATCTAAAATTACACCATCGGAAGTTTCAAACGTGGGCAGTGTATTTGTACCGGACGCTTTGCGAATAATGGAGTATCCGGGTCCAACTTCAAAATAACGACCATCTTTATTATGACGATACATCAAAATGAAATCCATCGTATGGAACTGAAGTGATTTTTCGAATTCTGGACTAGCACCGGTAACGGTATCTTTTAAATTGTATTTAAAATCCTGCTGAAATTTACTGATCATAAAATCGAACGTGATTTCATGAAAATCATCAAGATTAAATCCCACTTTACCACCGAATCCGTACCCGGTACTTAAGCGATGATTAAACTCCTGATCATCAAAAATGTTTTTATTAAACAACCAGGTTGGTCCCCATGAACCTTTTAAACCTATATCCAGCCACCGTTGTGATGAAGCTATAGAGGCGATAAAAATAAACGACAGCAGTAGGAATGATTTTCTCATTATATTTGGTTATTGGATTACCAAAATTACCTAAAAAGCTAAACTAAACAAGACCAAAAATGAAATTATTGCAGGGAAAAGTGGCCTTAATTACGGGAGCCTCCAGAGGTATCGGAAAAGGCATTGCCGTTAAGTTTGCAGAAGCCGGTGCTGATATTGCCTTTACTTACGCTTCTTCGGATGAAAAAGCCAGAGCATTGGAAGCTGAGCTTTCTGCTATGGGAATCAAAGCAAAAGGATATAAATCTGATGCTGCCGACTTTAACCAGGCTGCTCAATTAGTGGATGACGTAGTGGCTGAATTCGGTCGACTGGATGTCCTGATTAACAACGCAGGAATCACCCGCGATACCTTGTTGATGCGTATGACTGAACAACAATGGGATGAAGTAATTAACACAAATCTTAAATCTGTTTTTAATTTAACAAAAGCGGCTCAAAAGCCGATGTTAAAACAACGCAGCGGATCCATCATTAATATGAGCTCTGTAGTTGGAGTTAAAGGGAATGCGGGTCAGGCCAATTACGCTGCTTCTAAAGCAGGAATTATAGGTTTTACCAAATCCGTAGCGCTTGAACTCGGATCCAGAAACATCCGGAGTAACGCGATTGCTCCTGGTTTTATTGAGACTGAAATGACAGCCGTTCTCGATGAAAAAGTAGTGCAAGGATGGAGAGATTCTATTCCCATGAAACGCGGCGGATCACCTGAAGATGTTGCCAATGCTTGTTTGTTTTTAGCATCGGATATGTCGGCCTATATTACCGGACAAACCCTCCACGTTTGTGGCGGAATGTTAACCTGATAATACATCGGTTTGAAAATTCTACTGACTTACCCGGCCTGGTATATACTGCTTTGCTTAGTGGCTGGAGCACTATATGCCGGGTTGCTTTATTACAGAGAAACCAGATTCGAAGAACTATCGAAAATCTGGAAAAGGATTTTGGCTGTTTCCAGATTTCTGGTGGTAAGTATTATTGCATTTTTTCTGCTTCAGCCATTGGTAAAAACAGAAAACAGAAGAGTAGAAAAACCAGTGGTGGTCATTGCTCAGGACAACTCCTCCTCTATTTTACAAAACAGCGATTCTTCGTTTTATTCTTCCGGATATTTATCCTCCATTCAACAATTACAAAAAGATCTTTCGGATGAATATGATGTTAGAACTTACACAATTGGCGAATCGGTACGTGAAGGATTAAACATCGATTTTAAGGACCGTACTACCGATCTGGGTACTTTGTTTGATGAATTATTTACCCGCTATTACAATCGAAATCTCGGTGCCGTTATTCTTGCCAGTGATGGAATCTATAACCACGGTTCTTCACCCGTTTACTCTGCACAACGCTTAAAAGGCGTTCCTGTTTTCACCATTGCACTGGGTGATACTACCGTGCGAAAAGATGTTTTAATTGGCGAAGTTGAATACAACCGCTTGGCTTATTTGGGAAATGATTTTCCGGTGAATGTAATTGTTGATGCAAAAAAATGTAAAGGTTCCGAGATTGATGTAAAGATTAGTCAGAATGGTCAAGCACTGAAATCGCAAAGGGTGAGTATTGCGGACGACCATTTTAGCAAATCCATCCCCTTTTTGTTGGAAGCGAGAAAAACAGGAATGCAACATTTCCGGATTGAAACCACCATTCTCGAAAATGAAGTAAGTACGCAGAATAATGTTCGAGATATTTACATTGAAGTCCTCGACTCCCGACAAAAAATTCTTCTCCTGGCCGCTGCCCCGCATCCGGATATTGCAGCCATTTCTTCTGCCATTACTTCCAATAAAAATTATGAAGTAGTAAGTAAAACAGTTTCAGAATTTACAGAGAATGTCAATGCCTATGATTTAATCATCCTGCACCAGATTCCTTCTATTACGAATCCCTCCAAAACAATCATCGACCAGGCGAAAACAGCAAAGGTTCCGCTGGTGTTTGTGTTGGGGTCTCAAAGCTCAATTCCATTGTTCAATACGCTGGAAACCGGATTGCAAATTCAAAATTTCAGAAACGGTACTACCAATGCATCGGCCGTATTTAATACCGGATTTACTCTCTTTTCCATGGATGAAAAATCGGGAAGAAACTTTCAGCGCTTTCCACCATTGCAAATTCCGTTTGGCGACTGGAAAAGCTCAGTGGCCATGAACACCTTGTTTTTTCAAAAAATCGGAACGGTTGAAACACGGATTCCTCTTGTAATGTACAATAGCGAACGTGATCAAAAAATTGGAATAATCGGCGGTGAAGGAATCTGGAGATGGAAAATGCAGGAATTTGCCATGAACGGAAATTCCAATTCGTTTAATGATTTTATTCAAAAATCGGTTCAATTTCTCGCCTCGCGGATTAATAAAAGTTACTTCCGCGTTAATGCAGAAAACCGTTACGAAGAGAACCAAAGCATTATCGTTTCTGCTGAATTGTACAATCAGAGTTACGAATTAATCAACGATGCTGAAGTGGAATTTATTTTGCTTCGCGAAGACAAAAAAGATTTTCGTTACCAGTTTTCACGCAGTGGTTCTGCTTATCGCCTCGATTTGGGTCGACTCCTCCCCGGTCAATATTCCTACACGGCCAACACCACTTCCAACGGAAAAAAATATTCGGTAAACGGTCAGTTCACCGTCACCCCGGTGATGGCGGAATTTACCAGAACTACGGCCGACCATCAGTTGCTGCGTCATTTAAGTTTCGTCACCAAAGGTGAAATGGTAAATAGCAGAGATGTTGCAAAATTGAAATCCATGCTCCAGCAATCAGAAGACATTGTTGAAGTGGTTTATCCGGAACGCCGGTTTGATGATCTGCTTCATTTTAGAAGTCTGTTTTTCCTGATTGTATTCTTATTGGCCATGGAATGGTTTATCCGGAAATGGCTGGGTGCTTATTGATTCAACGAAAAGAATCTTTTAGTTTTAAAAAGTACCGTTCAATAAGGTAATAGCTGATCAGTGCAGCAATTAATGCTCCAATGCAATTTTGAGGAAACTGTTGAAACCATAACTCGCTTCCCGGTCCTGTGCGCAGAAATAATCCCTGCCAGAGGTAAAATCCGTACGATATTTTTCCAAGGTAGTTCATGGGCGCAAATTCCAGGAATTGCACCGATGTGGATTCCGGTTTACAATAAATCCATCCCAACATGATCGCTGCTGCACTTCCCTGGATTATCCATGAAAGAAGCAAAAACTCTTCCGGCAAATAAAGTGGGGATATCCAAAAAAACAGGGCCAGAAAAGGAACCAACGGATGCAGTATTAATGTTTTTAACTCCCGCCTAAAATGAGCCATCAGTGCTCCAAAAGCAATGGGCGAAGCAGCCGGGAATAACCAACGCAAGGGACGATAAGCCTCCATCAGCGGCATCGATTTTCCTCCAACAGTGGTCTGTAAAAAGGGGAAAATTAAAATCAGAACCACCGACAGAACGATAACCAACAGAAGTGCAAAAGGCAATCCGTTTCGCGGAATCCATTTTACCAAAAGAGGCCAGGTTAAATAAAACTGCTCCTCAACACCCAGCGACCAGGTATGGGTCAACTCCACCACATTGTGAACCTGGGGCAAAAAATTATAATAATAAAAGATAGCCGCCAGATAGGCTTCGCGATTGACCAGCAGAATTTCTTTTTTATCTAAAGCAAAAACTACCAAAAGGAAAAACACCAATGCCGGAACCAAACGAAGCAACCTACGGATCATGAATTTTCCATAGTTGATGCTTCCTGTTTTTTCCTTTTCCACCTGCAACAGCATGGTGATTAAAAAACCCGACAAGGTAAAAAACAGCAATACGCCTGATTCCCCCGAAAACAATCGCCACACCCGTTCGTGCCAGAAAAATGATTCCGGCAAAAGCTCATACAATCCGGCGTGACTCCCCACCACGAGCAAGACGGCCAAGGCACGAATACCGTCGAATCCGGGGATGTATGTAGATTTGCTCGACAAATTCAATTTAATTTGAATTCAAATCTAATTAGAAATGTGGAAGAAGTTCGGGTTGATGCTGTTCCTTACCGGGATTGTTGTAACAGGGAAAGGACAATCGTTTGAAATTCCAAATGAGTGGACCGACGATTTTGAATTGGAATGGTATCGGTCTTCCGGTTCAAATCAGGGAATCGAGCGGATTAAGTTTAAAAAAAATTACTGCAATTACCGGGAATCACGACAAGGCCAGCTTTTGGAATTTCCCTTTAAATGGTCGGAAAAGGATCAAAATGCACTTCTGATTTTTCTTAAAGAGAAGCGGTTTAATCATATTAAAATCAATAAAATAAAGCAGGTTAAAACAGATAGCCCTTCAGATTATATTATATGCAGGTATAAGGGTCAGCAATACACTATCGGAAACGATAATCTGCAAAAAGTCCATCCCCGTGATTTAAAGCGCTACCAATCGATTCAACTTCATCTTTACAATCTGGCTCATCGTTATCTTGAACCTTTAAAGGTCAATTGCACCATTCCATTTTCAGACGAGCTGATTAATCAACTTACTGAAATTGAACTTGAATTTGTGGTGAACAATATGCAATTGAAGTGGAAATCTGGTGAGATCCCCGGGCACTTTTCAGTTCAATTATTCCCGGGTACATATTTGATCCATGTAAAGTATAGACTGAAAAATCAGGTCGACCTCAACTTAAAATCGAAATCGTTTTCGATAGAAATAAATGCCAATAAGGGGATCGGAATCAAATTTTCGGATAATGAAGTTTTATTTGAATAAAGATTAATTAAATAATTTTAAATCAAACGATTAAAATATTTGTATTCAAGCAGTATTTTGATCCAAAATTTCCTGAACCCATCCTTTTGCCAGCTCAAATTGTTCCTCCATACTGAGCATTGAATTATCGATTACCCGTGCATCAGCAGCCTGTACCAAGGGGGTTTCTTTTCGATGGGTGTCTTCATAATCTCTGCTGGCAATATTTTCCATCACTTCATCCATCGTCACCTGAACCCCTTTTGAGCGGAGTTCATCGTAACGTCGTTTGGCTCTGGTCTCCTTATCTGCTGTCATGAACATTTTAAGTTCAGCATCCGGAAAAACTGCTGTGCCAATATCGCGTCCATCCATTACAACCCCTTTGTTCTTTCCCATTTCTTGTTGTAGAGCAACCAACTTTAAACGGACTTCACGGATTAGACTCACCAATGAAACATAACGCGACACCTCCATTCCACGAATTTCGCCTTCCACATTTTCGCCATTAAGAAAAGTCTCCGAACGTTGAATTTCAGGGTTAAAATGGAAGGTAATGGATAATTGAGGTAAGATCTCTATTAGCTGATCCTTCAGAACATAATTATCCTTGACCATCCCATTCCGAATACAAAACAAAGTAACCGCTCTGTACATGGCTCCTGAATCGACATAAATAAAATTAAAATGCCGGGCCAGATGCTTGGCCAATGTGCTTTTCCCGCAGGAAGAATAACCGTCGATCGCGATGTTGATCTTTTTCAAGACGAAGGATTGAGAGGACAAATATAGCCTTTAGAACAGACTTTAATTGCGTTTAAAATCGTCCAACCGGAAAGAAAGTGTGATGTGATTAGAAAGTCCTGCCTGGTTATAGGTGGCCAGCGCATAGGAAAGCTGGAACTTTTTAATTTTCATTCCCATTCCAAATGAAAATCCTGCCAAGCCTCCTTTTTCATTCACCTTTAACTCTTTTCTCCTGCGGTAATTATATCCGAAACCAATGAAGAAATTCTTGGTCGTCAGCTCGGTACCTATCACCATGTGACGCATAAGTCTATCTCCGAATCCGGGTGTTTTTACAGGAATTTCCTGTCCGGTGGTTGGATCAATACTTGGTTTTAGCGTTGGATCTACATAACTCAAATCCCATTTCTGAAGATTTTCTGCAGCAAGATGAAAACGAAATGGTGCATGTTTCAGCTTTTGAGAAATGGCAAATTGAACTTCGAAGGGTAAAGATTCTCTGTTCCCGGTATACATGGGCTTTAGATTATACCCCAGGTTGCGCATCATCAAAGCAGCCGTGAATCCTTTACCGGGTTTGTGATAAGTTCCTGCCACATCCACAGCCATGGATAAGGCATTATAGGTGTAATAAGAAGAATAAATAGTTTTCAGATTCGCTCCAATTGAAAAGGAAGAATCGATTTGTCGACCCGCACTCAGGTTTAACACATAATCTCCGGCGCTAAATTCCCCCAGTTTTTCTCCGGCTTCATTTCGTTCTTCGAATCTTCCGTAATTAAGATAATTAAAGGTCGCAGCAAATGTTGCCAAGGAATCTTTGTGCTTTACATAACTGAGAAAACCATAGTTGATGTCGCCAAAATAATTGACATACGACAAGGAAAAGGTATTGTCCATGCCTTTATTCAGCAGAGAAGGATTGTAAATCCCCAGGGATGGATCAGCATCTTTAACAGCAATCATATTCCCACCCGAAGCAGCAATACGCGCACTGCTCACCAAATTGAGTGCAGAAGATGTGCTATTGCCTCCGGTTTGGGCATGGATGAGCCCCGGAAACAGGATGATGAGAATGGAAAATAAAACCTTGTTCATCGCTTTCAGAAACGCAATATAGCTATTCTTATTTTTTGGTACCGACAGAATTTTTCAGGTCTCCAACTTGTGGGTATTTTTTCCGAACAATCGGAAGCTCTTTTGGTTATTTTTGCGCAAAACAATCTGTATTATGAGCGAACAAGCCAGTGAACATGTGAGCTGCCTGATCATCGGATCGGGTCCTGCGGGATATACTGCTGCAATTTATGCGGCACGTGCTGAATTAAAACCGGTAATGTATCAGGGGTTACAACCGGGTGGACAATTAACCATTACCACCGAAGTAGAAAATTTTCCGGGTTACCCCGATGGCGTTGAGGGTCCTGAAATGATGATTCAATTACAAAAACAAGCTGAACGTTTCGGTACGCAGGTTCGTTATGGGATGGCTACGAAAGTAGATTTCAGTGGACCCGTACATAAAGTTTGGATTGATGAAACCACATTGATCACCGCCGATACAGTTATTGTATCTACAGGCGCATCGGCAAAATGGCTTGGAATTCCTTCTGAGCAACGTTTAAATGGATTTGGTGTTTCTGCATGTGCCGTTTGCGACGGATTCTTTTATCGTGGTCAGGATGTAGCCATTGTAGGTGCAGGAGATACTGCAGCAGAAGAAGCTACTTACCTCGCAAAATTATGTACCAAGGTTTACATGCTGGTGCGTAAAGGTGAAATGAGAGCATCCAAGGCGATGCAACAACGGGTATTAAATACACCAAATATCGAGGTGCTTTTCAATACCGAAACAGATGAAATTTTAGGCGACAAAGCCGTTGAAGGTGTACGTGTAAAAAATGACGTAACCGGAGAAAAACGCGATTTAAAAGTGACCGGATTCTTTGTTGCGATCGGACATAAACCCAACACCGACATTTTCAAAAACTGGCTTGATATGGATGAAACCGGATATTTAAAAGTAGTTCCGGGTACCACCAAAACAAATATCCCAGGAGTTTTCGCAGCGGGCGACTGTGCCGATAAAGTGTATCGTCAAGCCGTAACTGCAGCAGGAACCGGATGTATGGCAGCTTTGGATGCTGAGCGTTATTTAGCAGATAAAGGTCACCACTAACATTTAATAGCAATAAAAAAGCCCTCTTTAGGAGGGCTTTTTTTATGAAATAATGTACGATTAACGAACAAACAATTTTTCAGTTGCTCTTCCTTGATCAAACACAGCATTAACCACGTACATACCGGAAGCGAGTCCGCTTAAATCGAATGTAGCCGTTGTAGAAGTGAATGGGAACGAAGCAACTTCTTTACCTGTAAGGTCAAGAACGATTACGCGTCCATTGCTTAATTCTGCATTGTTATTTCTAAGATTCAACGTTTCGTTGGCAATGAACATATCAATTTGATTGCTCAAATCGAATGATTCAACTCCTGTAACTGTTGCACCAGCTGGAATACCAGTACCTGCAGTTCCATCATAAGCATAATCCTTAATGGTAAAAGTAGTACCGTTAGCAGCAACATCTAAACGTGCCCAACCGTAGTGGTTAGAACCGGAAATGTCGAATACTAATCCAAGGTATTTATTGCTTTGGCCTAACCAATCTCCAAATGGAACAGGGTTACCAAATACTACTGCATTCACACCAAGTGCCATACCTCCAAAAGATGAGGAAGTTGGAGCTGTGTTGAATGTAGCTGCGTTATCAATTAAATCATTCAGAGCCATTGCATCGGCATAGTTAGCAGGAATGGTTGTACCCGGATGTGATACAACACCATTGGAACCAACAGTATTGATCAATACGCCAACACCGGAATAAGGAATTCCGCTCATTGACCCGCTGCGGGCAGAAGTGGTGATAATGAAATCTGCATTACCATCGTTATCCAGATCAAGATTGTAGCTATTTCCAACACCAATGGTAGCATCAGCAATATCAGTGTAAACAATTTGTCCATTCGCTGCACCGGCAACTGTAGCTGCTCCTGCAACCAATGAATAATTCAGAAGACGTTTTGAACGAGTAGAATTTTTCTTTTTCATAGGTTCTTTGGTTAGTGGAACAATAATAAAAAAAATTCTGCCACGATTATCTACCGATGCTGAAGTAGATATTAGACAGCCTTAGTGGAAAAAAGAAAGGATCTGCGATAGAATTTCATCATTCTCCTGATCCAACAGATTCACTTTTAGCACTTCAAGTCCGCTACGTTGCGATTGCCATTGCAAGAACGCATCCTTCTCAATTCGATTTAGGTGCGATAGGTTGGCCGGAAATATTTTTTTAGAAGCCAGGTGTTCTTTTCCGCCAAACACCAATTGAGCGTTCAATAAACTTATTTCTTCGGGATCTGAAAGCAACAAACGAATCTTGAAATTTTCCGGTACACGCATTAATTGCGCCATGGTCATCAGGTGAATTTCTGTGTCACCCCCGGGTGATGAATTCAACAAAGACAACTGAAGTTCTGCTTTTTGGTCAACCTGAGAAGGTAAATGATTCAGCACCTTCACACCGTTGGAAAGAAGCTTCTCTCCTATTTCACCTATTCCCGAAGCAGGTGGTCCACTGATAACATTTATTTCCCTATTCTGATGTGCATTTAAAATCGCTAATTGTTCATTTGCTTTTTCTTCATTCTTCAATTGGTTGCGATACAATTGAATTAATTGATTCCGCGCTTTCAGCATTTCGGGATTTTGTTTCAAAGCAAACAAATAAGCATTTTCTGCATCTTCAACATCACCGTTTAATCGCAATGCTTCTCCCAATTGAAAATGGGCCTGTGGGAAAAAATTCCTGATTTCAATGGCATCTAAAAAATGATCTATGGCAGTATCTGCATCGCCGGAGCGTAACATCACCATTCCCATTCCAAAATGACCAAACACGTTTTTCGGATTGCGCTCCACTACTTGAGAATACCATTTTTCAGCATCCTTATATTCTTGTAAAACCAGAGAAGTATCACCCAGTCGCAATAAAATATCGATGGACTTCGGTGCTTTTTCGTGTGCCCGGTAAAATGATTTGTAAGCTAATTTACCACGGTGCTGACTCAAATAAATCTTCCCTATAAAATACCAAACCTGAATATCGAGCGAATCGGAAATTCCTTTTAGTTTTTCCAGTTCAAGCAGTGCATTATTCCACTGACGGGTATGTATCAGATTTTGTACGAGCAAGGTCCGGAATCGATGAATATCCGGAAACTGGTTGCATATTTTTTCAAGGATGGAAATCGCCTCTTCATACCTATGACGAAAGGATAAACTTTGTGCGAGATAATAATCTACTTCAGCTTTTGAAACGGCGATAATATGTTCTGTCGTTCCCTCAGGTCGTTCAATGTATCCCAATTCAATCAACTGCTCTAAGGCCTCCTGTGCATTCCAGGCATTCACTCTTAAATCACCGGGGTGAAGTCCGGGATCTAAATTTGTTTGATGGTTTTCCCAACTGTCGATCCATTTAATTTCGCGCTGCTCGGTAAATGAAGCCAGCAGCGGTTTCCCTATCATATCCTTAGCAACAGGGAGACCGAAATAATGCAGAATCGTGGGTGTAATATCGGTAACTGATGCACCGTAAATTTTTTCGTTGGTGGGAATTCCGGGTCCTTTTAGAAAATAAATTCCGAACGGACTATGCTCCTTTGTTGGTCCGGATGGTTCTTTGGGGACATAACGTGGACGAAGATCGCCTGATTCAAATCCATGATCCGATAGAATCATGATGGCGGTTTGTTCATCGATCAAATCAAGCATTCGA
The DNA here is from genome assembly GCA_019694795.1 of Flavobacteriales bacterium. Taxonomy (NCBI): domain Bacteria; kingdom Pseudomonadati; phylum Bacteroidota; class Flavobacteriia; order Flavobacteriales; species Flavobacteriales bacterium. The sequence continues at coordinate 67,611 of JAIBBF010000006.1, forward strand.
CCCAGCATCATATCCTGAAACCGATATGCACCATCAACTATTTTGCTGTAGAATCTGAATTTTTCTTCCGGTACACTCGACAATTTTGGAGCACGAAATTTCATTGCCAGGTGCGACATATGATCGATAAAATCGAAATAAACACCCATGATATCCCATTCACTATGCTGCATGAGCCATGTACTTACGGCCTGAATAGTGGCAGCGTGCGCTAATTCTTTTCGAACTGCCCAAACTATTTTCTCATCCTCATGCGGAATTTGATATAATTCAGGAATAAAGGGCATTACTAATTCGGGTGTAATTTCATCCGGGTGTACGCGTAAATCTGCAATTTTATCACCAAGGTGATCCGGAAAAACAGTTCCCGGAGCGATTTTCCATTGAGAAGGATCGTGATGCGTAACCATTTGGAAAAAATTGGATACCATCACACCATTGATCGGTTCAGCAGGATGACTCGGCCACCATCCTACTATATTTGATTTTAATCCATATTGCGAAAACATATTCCAGAATGCTTTCACCTTACGTGATGTGGAAAAAAGCGGACGCAAGCCCTTTCCTTCCGGATCGGGTTCGGCAAAGCCAAGGATTCCATGTTTTTCAGGTTCAACACCAGTGGCGATGGTGGTCCATAACATCGGTGAAATCGGCGGATCCATCGTTGCCAGATTGCCTCTTACGCCTTTATCTAAAATACGTTTTAAAGCCGGCATTTCACCCTTAGCGAGCAAATCATCGATCACTTCCCAATCTGCCGCATCCCAGCCTAAAACCAGTAATTTTCGCTTAGAATTCATTATTTTCTGTTGCGGTATAAATCGCCGGAAACGGCATCGATCATGTCTTTTGCTTTTTCGGGTAATCCGATAAATTCTGCCACTTTAATGGCTGTAGCTTCGGGATTTTCGATGGTTTCTTTATAATTGATGATGATTTTTTCTACATCAGGAGATTCATTCATAAATTTCATAATCCCCTCAACCTGTTTTTTAAACACTTCGGCAATGGCAGGATTAACCGGTTGATCTTTTTTCCCCAGCATTACATTTTGAGAAACCAATACTTCATCAAGGTTTCTGTCCATATAAATGATTTTATATTTCAATCCCTTTTTAATAAATGGAATTAACTGGGCAATAATTTTTACGCATTTCCCTTGTGCCTGATCCATCCAGGAATTATCGGCAGCAAGTTTTTTTACCGGTTCATATTCGTAATATCCTTTCGGATTGGAATGGTCGGCAATTCTGATTTCATCGGTTAGAATACTGATTCCCGATTTAGAAATCATTTGCATCATCATGGATGTCCCGCTTCGTGGTAATCCGGAAACAATTAGAATTTCGTTTTGCATAGCGTAAAGTAATGAAAAAAAGAAAGGCCTGCGTTTCGGCAGACCTTTCTGTTATTTCGTAATCAATTATTTTACGAAGATCTTCTTAGTGAAAGTACCAGTTGGGTAAACGATACTTACAGTGTAGATACCAGAAGCAAGAGTGCTGATATCGAAAGAAGTTGAACCGTTAACAGTGTGCGTCATAGCAACCTGACCATTCATAGAAATGATGCTGAGGTTACCGGTAGATTCAACACCGTTAGCAGTTACTTGAAGCATGTTGTTGATGTTAGCAACAGATACCTTGCTAGCGATTTCCTCGTTAACAGATACGTTACCCATATCTCCAGCATTGATTGCTCCGTTAGCAGTTGTATTGAAAGCGAAATCTTTGAAGATTACGTGATCACCAGCTGCAGGGATGTCCATACGAACCCATCCGTAGTAAGTGTTACCACCAGTTACGAAACGAAGACCCATATAACCGTCAACTACACCGTCACCCCAGAATGAGCTGTAAGGAGTAGATCCGCTAACTACTAAAGTAAGAGTACCTGTAGAAGTCAACCAAGTTTGAGCAGCGTCGATAACGTCACCGTTATTTAACTTGAAAGGATAGTTATATCCAGCAGGAGCAGAACCAGCGATACCGTTAGAGCTAGTTAATGGAGCTGCAATAGCAAGCCATACCGCACCACTGTTTAAGTTGGTATCAACTACGGCAAAGTCAAACGTACCGTCTTGGTCGATATCAAGACCAATAGTACCGTTGCTCAGATCGTAATCCGGATTAACATCGTAATAAACTACTTGCGCATCAGCAGAAGCTGCACCAGCAAGAACAGTACCTGCAACTGCAGAATACTTCAAAAGATTTTTTTCAATGGTAGATTTTTTTTGCATAATCTCTAGATGATTAAGGTTTATGAGGGGTAAATTTACAATAATTTTTCATTTTCATTACATAGAAATCAAAAATAACCATTCAGGTTTTCCTCAGAGTTATTAACATCGACCATCAGGCCTCATTTTGAGATGAAAGCTCCAATTGTGCCAAATCAAAATCCTCACCCAGGAAGTAAGCCAGGGACTCCAATTCTGCTTCTTCACGGTTTAACAGGGCTTCGTAGCTGAGTTTATGGACTTGTATATGAGGACGTTGTTCCAAAAATTCTTCAGTTTCCTTTATTTGCTCACCCAATTCCATGGCATCTACCAGGTCAAATGCATTCTGACTACGCAATTTGCCTTCTGATTTTAATTGCTGGCGCGATTTCAGAATATCTGCGGAATTACGCTCCACCAGAATCAGTTTGTATTCGTAATTATCCGGCAAATAATTCAAAAAGTGCATTGGAATTTTTACGGCATGGCCATCGCAGTCCTTGAGAAACGCATTTTCATTCGCTAATTTCTGCATAGGAGTGTATTCAAATCTGCGATAAGGATTGTCCTTATCTCCGGCATCCATGGAATCGTATTTAACGGGATAACCCGCTTTTTCGAGTGTCTCCATCACCAAACTCATACCACTGCGTGCAGGTCCGCTTACCAATGTAATTTGACCTTTGATGTTTTCCCTCAGAATTTTTTCATGATGGGCGCGCTTGGCTTCCATGTTAAGCTCAGAATATATTTTCACGAGCCATCTTCTTGTCCGTGCTAATTTAGGTCCAATTACAGCAGCCACTTCAAAGGCTTCAGCCGCTTTATCTTTTATTCCCAAATGATACAAACAAGTTCCGATTCCCTGATGAGCAGGAATGTAGTAGTACGTATTTGAAATAACCTGCATCCATTCGTCAATCGCCTCTTCATAGCGACCAGTTTTTAAATAAACTGAAGCTAGACTGTTGCGTGCAAAAATATTATCGGGATCAATACTTACGGCCTTTTGAAAGTATTTCTCCGCTTCCGAAAAATTCTGACGCATTTGATACGCGACACCAATTTTGCGGTACATGTTGGCCGAATTTGGTGTTAGTTCAATCACTTTGCGAAACAATTCTTCGGCTTTAACCGGATTTTTATTGGCCAAATGAAAAGATGCTTCGTGGTACATCAGGAATGGTTGAGAATCTTCATTCCCTTGTGCTTTTAATTTTTCTAGTAGCGTAAAGGCTTCTTTATTCATTCCTAATGAAAGGTATAAACCTAATAGACGATACCCGTAACGGAGATTATCTTTTGCTTCCTTCGTTTCTTCTACCAGACGCTCTAACATAGGTAAAGCTTCACGACGCTTTCCTCCGTCAATAAGATTACGAGCCACATAATATTCACCTTCATTTACGGCCTGGCGAATGTTATGTGCTTTATCACCGGTTGGTGCTTCGATGTAACCTAAATCAACCAATTGTTGCATTGCCTCTTGCTGTGCCCATGGATCTTGTCCCTCACCCTTGTGCATGCCATCATTCCCTTCTACCTCTTCCCACGAATCGATATAGGATAAAGCAGGAGCTTTTTCATAGATCTGAACCAATGGTTTTCCTTCCATATCCCTGCCAATTGGTTTTTCGTATAGAGATAGAACGGTTGGAGTAATATCAATAACAGATCCTCCAAAAATGGCATGATTCTTTTTGATGCCGGGTCCCTTAATAGCAAAAAAGGCATAAGGCGAATGTTCGTAGGTTGGACCGGCGGGCTCTTTTGGTAATTGGCGCGGACGTAAGTGATCCGAATGGAAACCATGGTCTGAAACAATAATCACCGTAGTGTCATCATCAATTAACGACAAAATGCGATCGAGCATCATATCATGAAAACGATAAGCTCCTGTTATTGCTTCTTTATAAAAATCGAATTTATCTTCTGGTATGGTAGGTAATTTCGGTGGGTGATACTTCATCGTAGCATGCGAGAAGTGATCGATGGAATCCCAATACACGGCCATGAAATCCCAGTCCTCATTTTCCAATAAATAGGTGGCAGCATTGTGGATACTAAAAGTATGTGCCAATGTGGTTACAATAGCACCCATTACTTTGTCTTTCGACTTAATTGCTTCCTTGAATTTAGGAACAAAAGGTTGCATCATTGGTCCCGTTACTTCCGTTGGATGCACCCTGATATTTTTCATGGTTTCTTCAAGGCTCAATGGATGAACTGTTCCTGGAATCCATTTCCAATCTTCTCTGGTTTTATCTCTCGTTTGCTGGAAAAATTGCGAAACCATTACACCATTGATAGGCTCGGCAGGGTGACTCGGCCACCACCCTACTACATTGGATTTCATTCCTTCCTGATTGAAAATATTCCATAGTGCTTTCACTTTTCTGGAAGTAGAAGCAACAGGACGAATTCCATTAGCGGAATTTGGATCAGGATCCGGTTCAACAAAGCCATGAATCCCGTGTTTATCGGCACGTTTTCCGGTAGCGATGGAGGTCCACAACATAGGAGAAATCGGAGGATCTAAAGTGGCAAGTTTTCCGGAAGAACCTTCTTTTAAAAATTTAGCCAGCGTGGGCATCATTCCTTTAGCCACCAGGTCGTTAACTACTTTCCATTCGCAGGCATCCCAGCCTAATAATAATACCTTACGCTTGCTCATTCTCTTTCGTATCGTTTTCCTTTTGATCTTTCATTTTTGCTACTGCTTCATCACGAACCTCACGCCACATCAAATAGCCTTTATAGCCAAGAGCCATTATTCCTAATGCTCCTTCAACGGGGATATCTACCTTTTTACCGGGGGTAATATCCATTTTCGTTCTTTCTGACATTCCTGTATTTTTTTGCAAATGTAATAAATGAAACGCCCATGGCCTATTAATAATCCAGCCAGGCCGAATCGACGGAATCGTTATTGACCGGATGACTTCTCTTTTTTGTCCTTTTCATTGGACATCTTCTTCCGTTTCGCCTCTCTCCATGCCCGCAGTCCTACATCACCCAGTGCCAATAAACCTAACATTCCTTCAACGGGAATCTTTTCCGGGCTTAGCATTAATTTTTCCTTTTCCATTGGTGTAAAAATAAAAAAAGCGAAGGAAATCCTTCGCTTTTCTTAGTTGAATATCGATTAGTGCATTACTACCAACTTACGGGTACTAACTACCCTACCGCTGGTAATGGTTATGTAATATACACCATTGGTGAATTGGTTTGTCTCCAATCGGGTGGTTCGCAGTCCAGGAGCTAGTCCTTTTATTCCTTCGTTGTAAACTACCTTTCCGGAAACATCACTCACGTGAATTTGAACATCTCCTCCATTTACTAATTCGAAAGTTAGATTAACCATATCTTTCGAAGGATTTGGTGTAAGGAAAAACTGGAATCCATCGGGATTGATTTCATTGACTTCGTTTACGTTTACATTATCCCAAATCTGAATATCATCAACAGCAGCTTCTACAAGACTTCCACCATCCAGGTTTTGTCCAAGATGAGTTGAATCTGATGCAACGAATCGAATTTTAACTGTAGCTGTAGGTGTTACGTAATCCGCCACACGGAAGGCATATCTTCTCCAGCTTCGATCGGATGTTTTGGTATTTTCTACAGGAACCCAGGTAGTTCCTCCATCATTCGAAATAGAAACCTGCCACCAGTCAGCATTTGGATTTGCTCCTGAAGGAGGATTGTTGATGTACCAGCGATAATAAGTAACTGCCGGATTGGTATAGGGTGTCATGTTGATATTGGCCGATTGCAATGTGGTATGACCACCATCCACATCTGCGGTTCCAATTGCATCAGATGATGTTGCTGCATTTCCGGTAACAAAACAAAATTCTCCTGCAGGTGTATGCTGATAATACGGTTGAACCGCTGTGCTGGTATCTCCTGCAGTAGAGAACGATCCGATTGGAATTGTTGCTACCCAGTCGCCGGTTGTATTATTATCCGACACCAATCCCGTTTGCCAGGTTCCTAATTCATTGAGGAAATCGGCTACATCATCGGTTTTCTTCAAGGCATAACCTACCAGAATGAAATAAGGAATATTGGGATCCACTGCTTCTGCTCCAATGGGAATTACTGCGGTAAGGTTGGAGTTGATATCTTCTGCTCCCAGGTAATATGAAACAACTGTTCCAATTGGTTGCGAAGGAATATCGTAGGTGTAATTGTTTCCACCTGAATTGGTCATTGCAACTGCATTATAAGTTCCGTTATTTATTTTATAAAACAGTTTTACCGCATTGAGGTAATCGGTATAAGGAAAGTTCAGCGATAACGTTGCGTTAATGGTAATCGGATCGTTTTCGATGTGCGATGCCATGGAGGTATGATTCAACGTCGCATTGGAAATAAGTGTAATTCCATGCAGATAAAAGGCATCAACGATGGCCTGACCATTCGGTGTTCCGTTCAGTAAATTGGCATCATCGTCATCGGCCTGCAATACATCAATTAAAACATCGGTATAGGCTTTACCTTCATTTCCGTTGAAGGTTTGCGCTTGTAATCCGGGATAAGCTGCAACAAATAATTGTAAAGTGTGGTTCATATCGCTTCCGAGGTTGAGATAAGTATCCCACCAAGCTCCGGCAATGATTTCACCGTCGGAATGCACTTCGCCTACAATGTTGATCGGGTACACTTTTCTGTCCTGATCATAACGACGGATATAATCTGTTGCAACGGCATTATCTGTTCCATAACCGAGGACCGCATTTTCAGTAATGGAAAAAGCCCAGAAATCGGCATATCCTTCGCCCATGGCACCGTTAACGAAATTCCCTCCATTGTCGGTATAGAAATTATCATTGATACCATGTCCATATTCGTGATAAACAACATCACCTACTGTGGCAAACGAAGTGCAACCATTGGCTTGTGCATAAAAATTAATGGATGTTCCATTGTAAAAAGCATTGCAGTTTCCGGTGGTTAAGTCGACATTCGTTGGTAATGAAAAATCCATTCCCGTAAATGTGGGCATTACACTTTTCATGTGATCATGAACTACGTTTACGTGGTAATAGGCAGAACGCTCTCTGATATTTCCACCTGTGAAATCTACTGCATTGGCACCATCTACCAATCCAAAAGTGAAACTTGGAGTAACGTTGTTGGTGAATACGGTGGACCAATCTCCTTTTAAGAAAAAGGTTCCGGTTTGCGGACCAGCTATTCCAGTGGATGAAAACCCTGCTCCATCGGTAGTAAAGTTGTTTGCACTAATTGTAAAATCGAGGTTAGGAAGAATTTCGGTGGTTGCCGGATTATATGAATGCGTGGTGTAAACCTGACCCGTGGTTGTGACATCAATTCCTACCGGACGTTTTTTCGTTTTGTTGTTATCACCATGGTGAAAATGTTGAATGGTGTTCTGGCGATAAATCACATCTCCTGATGTTGCATCGATATAGGTAAGGTAGTTGGAAGGAATTTGATCTTCATCGATGGTTTCAACATTTACTTTGTAAACCAATTTGAATTCATAGGATTTATCTTTCGGAATGGGGAAAATAAAGAGGTTATTGTCCACCTGAACATTGCTAATAGTTCCCGGAATTCCTGCCATTGCGTAGGATGATGCTCCATTGGCATTTAAAGCCGCAGATGCAGGTGCCTGAATCTGATCATAAACATCAGCGCCGAACATGATAACTTCGCCGGCATTCGTGATTTTTACAGTTAAACGACTTTCCAGCACAGCATATCCGTTGTGCACCTGTGTAAAATTAACGAAGTGATGCTTTTCATTGGAAGTGATTCCTGCTAATACCAATTCACTTACGGGAATACGAAAATCGGATAATTGTCCGCTAATAAAATTCCTCGCTTTATCTTCTACACTTGCACCATTGACCATAATGGGTGTTCCAAATGCACGATGCGGTTTTCTGTTCTCTTCATTAAACATCACCCACCAATCGCCATTGCGTTGAAGAAAACGTTGCCAGGGTGCTTGTTGGCGTAATTCTGCCTGATAGTATTTATCGGGCATCCATTTTGCATTAAACGGCGTTTTTTCTGCCGGATCTAATTTACCGGTTACGTGTCCCCCACCAAAAGCATGGAGCGACAACAATAACAACACAGAGGTAGAGAGTTTCCTCATGAAAGAGAGCGTTTTTGGTTGAGCTCTCAATATCGGAAAAATCTCTGTTTATGCCAATTTAGTATGACTGAAAATGAAGGAACGGCATTCAGACCAGTATTTCCTGATCTTCTTCTTTTTTGTTCCAGGCCGAATATTTATTCCAACCCTGAATGATGGATCGCAATAATAAAAGTTTGATCAATAAAAGCAATGCCATGAATACATGAAAAACGTTGAAGTCATTATACTCCACAAAAAACAAATACACCTGTATGGCGGTACTTCCTCCCAATAATGAAGAAGCCAGCCAAAACGCAAAATCGAATCCTTTCCGAAAAAAGAAACTCATCACAACAAGTGAGAACGAATATCCCGCCAGGTATTTATTGTAAACAAACCATAACAAGCTTGTATCGTATTCCCATGTGAGTACGATCATGGATGAAATAATCAACATGATGGAGGAATAGATGACGAGTGCAAAAAATGGGAAGGTTAAAAAATCGAGCGGATTTACACCGGATACGGACAGATATTTGCCATTGCGTTTAAATTCGAATCCCGCCATTTCGCGGTTGAACCGCACAAGCAGGATTTCGCCATTGTTAAAAACAAATTCCTTACCCCGAACCAATTCTGCCATTGAATTAAAAACCCCAATTACCTGTCCATAATACGTTATCCGGCAAGGAATAAATCCCGGATCCCAATAAATGGCTAATTCTTCTTTTCCTTCTTTATTACTTGTAATTCGTTTTCCGGCCATAGTTTAAATATAGTACAATTCTTTACTTTTGCAGCGAATGAAAGAAGAGATCGATAAGGCCCTGGAGGTATTAAAAAACGGAGGGGTAATTTTATATCCCACCGATACGGTTTGGGGTTTAGGCTGCGATGCTACCAATGCCGATGCCGTTCAGCGGATTTATGATATTAAGCAGCGATCTGATTCCAAAAGCATGATTATTTTATTGGAAAATGAAGCAAGGCTTAACCGATACATCAAAGAAGTTCCGGATTTAGCCTGGGACCTGATTGAACTTTCTGAGGAACCATTAACCATTGTATATCCCGGTGCAACCCAATTGGCGCCGAATGCAATTGCGAACGACGGAACAGTGGCCATTCGCATTACCAGAGATGAATTTTGCAGTCAACTAATCCGCAAATTCAATAAGCCGATTGTTTCTACATCTGCCAATCTATCCGGAGAAGCAACACCTTCCCTATTCAGAGATATTTCTACTGAAATTAAATCTAAGGTCGACTATATCGTAAATTTGCGGCAGAACGATCAACAGAAGCGCAAAGCTTCAACTATTATCAAGCTTCAACTCAATGGCGAAATCACCATTCTCCGTAAATAAAGACCGATTGGTTTCCGCATTGGAGAATCCTATTTTTGCATTGATAGCAGAAGTAGCTAATCGTCAGAATAAACGCGCATTTGTAATTGGCGGTTATGTGCGGGATATTTTGTTGGGCAGACCCTGCAAGGATATCGATATCGTTACCGAAGGCAGTGGAATGGAACTGGCGGAAGAAGTTGGGAAGAAGCTGGGATGCAAGGTAACGCTATTCAAAAATTTCGGAACGGCTCATTTCAGGTATCAGGACCTCGATGTTGAATTTGTTGGAGCTAGAAAAGAATCCTACCAACGGGAATCGAGAAAACCCATCGTTGAGGAAGGGAGTCTGGAAGATGATCAAAACCGCAGAGATTTTACGATTAATGCATTAGCCATTGGACTAAATCAGTCGGATTTCGGAAAATTGATCGATCCCTTTGGAGGAGTGGAAGATCTTGAAAACGGAATCATCCGAACCCCACTGGATCCGGACATCACCTATTCCGACGATCCGCTTCGTATGATGCGTGCAATTCGCTTTTCTTCGCAGTTGCAGTTTACCATTGAAGAAAAATCCTTCGAAGCCATTGCCCGCAACAAACAGCGCATTGAAATCATTTCGAAGGAGCGCATTTCGGATGAACTCAATAAAATTATTTTATCCCCTATTCCATCGCACGGGTTTACTCAATTATTCGATACGGGATTACTCGAATTGATTTTCCCGGAAATGGCAAATCTTTATGGTGTAGAAGAGGTAAACGGACATAAGCATAAAGACAATTTTTACCATACCCTGCAAGTGCTGGATAATTTATCTAAAACCACGGATCAGTTATGGTTAAGATGGGCCGCCATTTTGCATGACATTGCCAAACCACCAACCAAAAAATATTATCCGGATCAGGGCTGGACATTCCACGGTCATGAAGATCTTGGTTCCAGAATGGTTCCCGGAATTTTTAAGCGACTGAAACTTCCGTTGGATCATAAAATGAAGTATGTGCAAAAACTGGTTTTCCTTCATTTACGTCCCATTGCTCTCACCAACGGAAACATCACCGACTCTGCGGTGCGCAGATTGTTGTTTGAAGTGGGTGATGATCTGGAAGATTTGATGAAATTATGCGAGGCAGATATCACAACCAAAAACAAAGCGAAGGAAGAGAAATACCTTCAACGCTTTAAGCACGTTCGTGAAGTTATTATGCAAGTGGAGGAAAGAGACCGCATCCGTAACTGGCAACCTCCCATTACCGGAGAATTAATTATGCAAAGTTTCAACCTGAAGCCTGGTCACGAAGTGGGAATAATTAAAAACAAAATCCGTGAAGCCATTCTCGACGGACAGATTAAAAATGATTTTGAAGAAGCCTTGCAATTAATGTATAAATTAGGAACTGAATTAGGACTAAAACGAAATAACTGATATGAATATTTACAGATTCAGAGTTGTGCTCGACACAAAAGATGATGTTTTCTGCGATGTGGATATCGATACACAAGCGAGTTTTGAGGATCTCTACAACACCATTGTAAAAACATTTAAGTTTGGTGGCGGGGTGATGTCGAGTTTTTACCTCAGTAACGAAAACTGGGATAAAGGGGAAGAAATTACTTTGCTGGATATGGGTGAAGGGGATCAAAAAATGTTGACCATGCAAGGATGTAAACTTGCCGACTACATGACGGAGCCTCGTCAGCGTTTGATTCTGGTTTATGATTTTATGCGCATGTGGTGTTTTCTCGTGGAATTAATTGGAGAAGACAGCGCTGAAAAAGGCGTTAAGTATCCTGATGTTCCAATGATGTTTGGTAATCCACCTAAAGAGGAAAGCAAACAAATGGAAGATACCATGTTTGGCGGTGATGAAATGAGTGGAACAGGCCGCATGGTAGATGAAGAATTCGGTATTGATGAGGATGATGATTTTGGAGAAGGTGAAGAAGGGATGGACGACGAGATTGGTGGAATGTTCAACGATTTTGGTTACGACGATTAATTCAATTTTTTATTCAAAAAAAAAGCCCCGATTCAATAAAGAACCGGGGCTTTTTTGTGTATTGATTGATTATCGTGTAATGATGATTTTCTTCACTGTTTCTTTTCCTTCACTTTTCAGTGATACAGTGTAAATACCTGTAGCTTTTTCGCCAAGACTAACCTGCTTAACGAAAGCACCACTAGATTTAATTACTTCAGTAAATACAATCTGACCCAAATCGTCGAACAATTCGAGCGTGTAGGTTTCATTCGCTTTTGCATCGAACGAAATGCTGAAGTTTCCACTGGATGGGTTCGGATAGATTACCAGTAAATGTGGATTAGCTTCATCTACTCCAGTTCCTGTTACGTTGATTGGAGAAGAATCGCCGGAAGAGCAACCGTTGATGGTTACCACTACTGAATAAACTCCATCTGAAGTTGCAGTGTAGGTTTGACTGGTTGCACCCGGAATAATGTTACCATTCAAATACCATTGGTTACCTGTAGCAGAGCTAGAAGTAAGTACAAATCCATTTTGTGTAATGGTTGGTGTAGAAGGTACGGAAGTAATGGTCATTGTAACCGGACTTCCAACAGTAGCTGTAGTTGGTGTAGCACAGTTTGCGTTAGAGGTCATAATAACAGAAACCACATCTCCTGTATTCAATGAAGAAGAAGAGAAAGATGATCCTGTTCCAGCCGGATTACCATTTACTGTCCATTGATATGTTGGTGTAGTTCCACCATTCGAAGGAGTTGCAGTAAAGGTTACGTTGGAACCTTGACAACTTGGATTAGCTCCTGAAGTGATGGCCATGGTTACAGCCGGAGTTACGTTTGCATTTACAGTTACTGCTACTGTACCTGCAGTACTTGTACAACCATTTGCAGTTGCAGTTACGGAATAGGTTCCGGTGTTTCCAGTAGTTGGAGATGCAATGGTTGGATTTTGGCTGCTTGAAGTATATCCGGAAGGACCTGTCCATGCATAAGTAGTTCCGGCAACTGTAGATGCAGTTAAGTTAAGTGCAGTACCTGCACAAACCGGTGAGTTACTTCCTGCAGTTGGAGCAGAAGGTGTTTGGTTAACTGTTACAGAAACCGAACCTGCAGCTGAAGTACATCCGCTCTTAGTTACAGTTACAGAATATGTACCGCTCATTGCCGTTGTGGCGCTTGGACGGGTTGGATTCTGACTGGTTGAAGTATAACCTGAAGGACCAGTCCATGCATAGGTTGCACCTGATACTGTAGCAGTGGTTAAATTCAATGTATTTCCTGAACACAATGGTGAATTGCTTCCCGGTGTAGGTGTAGCCGGAATAGTGTTTACAGTCATTGTAATTGAATTGGACGTAGCCGGAGATCCGATTACACCACCCAGGTTAGAAGTCATGATACATGTAACAACAGCTCCATTCGTTAATGAAGTGGTGGTATAGGTTGGACTGTTTGTTCCAACATTTGCACCATTCACCTGCCATTGATAGGAAGGAGTAGTTCCACCGTTAGTTGGAGTAGCAGTAAAGGTTACTGATGTTCCGGTACAGATGGTGTTATCGGCATCATTGCTAGTAATGGAAACCGAAGCAACTGGTCCTGGTACCTGCAATTGGAAGGAATAAATTCTTGTTTTAGCAGCAGTATAGGATCCGGTTGTTCCACCCATATATTCACCCGTGTGCCAGAAGGTAAATCCATCCGGATCGAGTGAAGTTTGAGAATAATCTCCGAAACGATTGATACCTCCTGTTTGAGAACAAACACCTGCCTGAACTGTAGTTTCAGCGAAAGTCATTGTTCCGAGTGGGTCGTTCGCTAAACGTCCGGTATAACATGGTGAAGGATAAATTGTGCTTGAACCTGATTTGGTATAACACAGCGCGATGTTTCCGTTATCATCCATTGCAATGGATCCGCACCAGCGTGAATAGGTTGCATCCGGAGTATATATACCTTGTTGGTAAACTGACCAAACCCCCGTAGTTTGATTTTGACGTAATTCTGCCCACATGATACTTCTTTGGGTAGAAGAAATTTTTACCGCCCAGTTTAAAACTACACTGTTGTAACCTGACCATTTTCTCCATTGTGCACGGTAGTTTAATACACCACCGATACCATCGAGTTTTTGAGTTGTTCCAGGTTGAGAAATATCATTCCATGATGCGTTGTATGAAGCATCAAATGCATTAGTAGCAAGATTGGTTGGACCAGTGAAAGTAGCTGTAGGAGTACCGCTCCAGTTTACTGAAAGCTGATAGATTTGAATTCCGTCGATAGCTCCACCACCCCATGCGTTGTCGGTGTAAGAGAAAATCGGACATGGTGTACCTACTGTAGGTAATCCACCGTTTCCATCTGCATCACCAGGAAGTGGAACGAAAAATCCACCACCTTGGGTTGGAGAAAATGTTTTATATAACGAACGAGCAGCAGGATTACCTACTAACATTTGATCTCTTTCGAATACAAACACTTTTTGTGTCCCCTGATTGGAAGTCATGTAGTATCCGTCTGCCCAAATAGAAAACTTCAGGTAATCCGGAAACTGTGGTGAAGTAAATGTATAGGTATAGTAAGATCCGGTGGGGTCATTGGTAGTAGAAATAGCGATATAAATTTTATTTCCACTTGTACCAAATTGTGAAATGAACCAACGGTCTGCGTAACGGTCGTACATAATGATAGGGTCACCATCATTAGGTGTAGCCGGACTCCAGATATTCCCCATGGTGGTAGTAAGTACATTTCCACCAGTAGTTTTATTAAATACTTTTAACGTGGTGGAGTTGATTGCCTGAACATAATAGTTTGTTCCTGCAGCTCCGGACGGGTCGAATGGACGAAATCCTGAAGCGCTTTGTCCCAACCAGTTTTGAATAGGTGCACGTTGATCGCGACCTCCGCCTCTTGTTTGGATAATGGCAGGATCGTTACCATAAAGTTCACCGTCTTTTTCTGCCGAGAAAACGAAGTTATGCGCCTTACGGTGCTTTCTGTCCTTCGATTCTTCTTCGCGAAGACGTTCGCGTTCGATTTTTTTAATGTTTACGGGGTTTTCTTTAGCAAGATCCCTAAGTGGTCTGGTAATATGAAATTCTTCACAAGTGATTACGCCAAAATCATCATTGTTTTGCGCAACAACCGGAGAAATCATTACCAGAAAGCCACCAAAAAAAGAAAGTAGATTCTTTTTCATGCAAGCAAAATTTAGGTTAAATGAGAGGCCTAAATTTAACCAAAAATGGTCTGTTGTTCCAACAAATAATTAACAAAAGGCGGTGGAAATGACCAAAACCTGAATTAATGAGACGAAAAAAGGTTTGATAATGATACTAGTAGGACCACTTAATATACATACCACCCCAGGTAAATCCTGCTCCGAAGGTGGTAAGAATCAAATTATCACCCTTTTTGAGGTCCTTTTCCCATTCCCACAAACAAAGTGGAAGGGTGGCCGATGTGGTATTTCCAAATCGCTGGATATTAAGCATAACCTTTTCCATGCCCACTCCCATTCGTTCGGCCGTAGCTTCAATAATACGTTTGTTGGCCTGATGGGGAACGAGATAGGCGATATCGTCGGAATTTAAGTTGTTTCGGCGCATCATTTCTTCCGCTACATCAGCCATTTTAACAACGGCTACTTTGAAGACGGACTGACCTTCCATGGTAACAAAATGCTGTTTGTTAAGAATGGTTTCATAGGAGGCAGGATTCAAAGAACCACCTGCTTTTTGGTATAAAAACTTCTTTCCGCTGCCATCCACATACATTCGGGCATCGATAATTCCGGTATCATCGGTGCTTGGTTCCAGCAACACTGCTCCTGCTCCATCTCCGAATAAAATGGAAGTGGAACGGTCGGTATAATCCATAATGCTCGACATTTTATCTGAGCCAATCACTAGAATTTTCTTGTGCGTTCCCGATTCAATAAACTTGGAACCGGTATTTAAAGCATATATAAAACTGGAACAAGCCGCCTGCACATCAAAACTCCAGGCATTGACTGCTCCAATCATATCGGAAACTATATTGGCTGTAGCCGGGTATTGATGGTCTGGCGTAACGGTTGCCACGATGACCAACTCAATGTCCTT
Organism: Flavobacteriales bacterium; assembly: GCA_019694795.1. Taxonomy (NCBI): domain Bacteria; kingdom Pseudomonadati; phylum Bacteroidota; class Flavobacteriia; order Flavobacteriales; species Flavobacteriales bacterium. Next base: position 83,398 of record JAIBBF010000006.1, read on the forward strand.
CGCATCTGTTTTCGTTTTTTCTAAAACCATTTTGGCAGCTTCTGCAGCCATATAGGCGGAGGCCTTATCCTTATCCTTTAAAATTCTTCGCTCCGTGATTCCGCTTCTGGTTACGATCCATTCATTGGTGGTATCCATCATGGTTTCCATTTCTTCATTGGTAAGAATGTATTCCGGAACATATCCGCCAACGCCTGTAATTGCCGCTTTTGCCATAGTGATGTTTATTGCGAGTGTATGAATTGTTAAGGCAATTTATAGTAAGTATCCTTGTCCACCAATAAAAAAAAAGCTATAATTACACTATCTAAATCGATAATATCGATTAAAAATTGTTGTTAATAGTTTATATTTCAATTAAATAAAGAACAATTTAATTACAGTGTCCAAAAACAAAAATGAACATGTTTTCCGGCTTATCAAGTCGATGACCAAGGCTGAAAAAAGGGCCTTTAGAATGGAGCATCCGGAAAGTGATTTGAAGTACATGATTTTGTTTAAAGCCATTGATGAAAAAAATGAAATCGACGAACAAAAGCTACTTCGAAAAAACCCCACACTCCTACCCGCTCAAATCTCTAACCTTAAAGCTCATTTATACCGGGAAGTTTTATTAAGTATTCAACGCCTGGAAAGCAAGAACCATCCTGAAATACAAATTTCAGAAATGATGGATCAGGCACGCTTGCTTTACGACCGGTGTTTATATAACGATTGTTTGAGCATGATTGATAAGGCGAAGAAAAAAGCCTCTTCTAACGACAGTTTTCTTTTACTGCTGGAATTACTTGAATTGGAGAAACTGGCCGTATCGCGATCAGGTGTTTCCCACTCTGCCAAACGGGTCAATCAGATTATATCTGAAACTGAAAAAACGGCAAATGCTATCCGGAATATTAATTCATTTTCCAATTTATCGCTGCTATTAACGAACTATTATCAGCAAAGCGGATTTATCCGAAATAAAAGGGAACTGGATAAAATAAAAAAGCTTTTTTTTTCTTCATTGCCTCACTACAAGGAAACAGAATTATCTTTTCATGAATTGCTCTATCTCTATCAATCCTTTATCGGTTATTCCTTTTTTGTGCAGGATTTAAAAAACGGTTTGCATTACGCTTCTCAACTTGTCCGGCTTTTTGATTCGCATCCGGAAATGAAAATCAGAAGGACTGAAATGTATATTAAAGCCCTGAACAGTTTGCTGGTGGTGCAAAACAAATTGTATTTGTATAAAGATTTCATGGATACCCACCGAAAGTTAGTCGCACTGAAAAGAAATAAGCCCCTGCGTTTAACCGACAACATCAGTTTGCACCTTTTTAAAGCGATTTACATTCACGAAATAAACCGGCATTTTATGCTGGGCGAATTCCGTTCGGGTACAAAAATCGTTTTAAAGCTGGAGAAGGAATTAAATGATTTTATTCCCAAACTCGATACCCATACGGTGCTGATTTTTTATTATAAGATTGCGAGTCTGTATGTAGGTGCCGGAAATTATAAAATAGCCTTAAAATGGTTAAACAAAATTTTTCAGGCAGAAGAACCGGATCTGCGGGAGGATATCCATGCTTTTGCGCGAATACTCCGGTTGATTTGTTATTTCGAATTGCAGGATGATGAAATGGTGGACTCCGCCATTCGTTCTGCCTATCGTTTTTTATTGCAGAACCGGAATTTTGCCAAATATCATTTATTGATTATCCGCTTTTTAAAAAACCTGAAAAAAGGTGCTAAACCGGAGGAAATTATTCGTCAGTTTAAGGACCTGAAATCGAAAATGATGCTTCTGACCAACGATCCATTTGAAAAACGTGCATTTTTGTATTTCGATATGATCAGCTGGCTGGAAAGTAAAATTGAAAACAAATCCATCCAGGATATTATCAAGCTAAAAGCTCAAAAACGAATACAACAGGCATGAAAACGATCGGACTCCTATTACTCTCTAATATTTTTATGACCATAGCATGGTATGGTCACCTCAGTTTTAAACATGTTTCATTGTGGAAAGTCATTCTCATCTCCTGGGGAATTGCCTTTTTTGAATATTGTCTGATGGTCCCCGCCAACCGGATTGGTCATGGTCAGTTTAACGCCTTCGAATTAAAAACGATTCAGGAAGTCATTAGTCTGATTGTATTTATGATTTTCGCTGTTTTCTTTTTAAAGGAAGGTTTAAAATGGAATTACGTTTTGGGATTTGGATTGATCGTTGCCGCGGTGATGGTCATTTTTTACAAGGGAAATGCCTAAATGCTGTATTCCGAAATCAAGCCGATTGTTTTGATTCTAATTCAACAAAATATAGAAAAGTAGCAATAGAAAGATAACGTTACTTTGATTGGTGTGATGGGGTTGTTTTGATAAGGGAGGTGACGATTAAATACTATTACCACTTATTCATCTGAACTAATATTAATTCCCGAAACAGGGTGCTTATATTCCATTTTATCTAATGTCCCTTTCAACATTAGTTTTATTGCTTTTTTACCCATATTTGTTTTGAAATATTGCTCTCTTTTTAAGGCATCTTCTTCAAACAGGTAATGTTCTGTAAATATCAGTTTTAAAGGTCTTCTTGGTGCTGTGCTTTTATTTTGCCCGGAATTATGTCTTTTAATTCTTTCCTCCAGATCAGTAGTGAATCCAATATATAGCAGGTGATCCACTTCACTGAATAAAATATAAACACAGTATGGTAAATGCATATCCTAAATCATTTATTGATCCCCCCCCCCCTGAAGCAGATGCTCATTCTTCGCATCGCTTCAGGGTTGTGGAGAGAAAAAATTCAGTTCTTACGTTTATTATTATTCTTCCCTGAAGCAGATCCTCCTGCGTCGGATCGCTACAGGGCAATGAAGCGAAAAAGTCCAGGGCATACCCTGGACTTTTTCTGCTTCATTGGTAGCGGGGACGGGAGTTGAACCCGTGACCTCAGGGTTATGAATCCTGCGCTCTAACCAACTGAGCTACCCCGCCAGGATGTTCACCCCTAAAAAGAGGCTACTTTGTTGATTGAGGGCGCAAATATAGTTTTTTTTAAAAATCAGGAGTGAAAAGCTGAAAAAAAATGAAAGCACAACCAAGATTAGCCTTAGGTTTGCAAAAAAAACAGAACTTGAAAGGACTATTCAGCAATTTTTTCGTTTGGTTATTCCTTCTTGCCTTGCTGGCATGTTTGCCTTTCATTTCCATGGAAAAATTGAGCGGACATCTTAGCATTACCTCTCATCATTCTCCCGCCGGCGATTTATTATTTCCCTATATCACCCATTTGGGTGACGGTTTATTTGCCGGTGTGTTGATTCTGATTTGTCTATCCTTTTCATACCGATCCGGTCTTTTTCTGATGCTTACATTGGGACTATCTTCATTGATTGCGCAAACATTAAAGCATTTGGTATTTGATGATTATTTCAGACCCGCTCATTATTTATCCGGAACTCCTGGTTTTCATCCGGTTGAAGGGGTGATTTTGCATCTCAACAACAGCTTTCCTTCGGGGCACTCTACCACTGCCTTTGCCATTTTTGCAGCATTAGCTTTTAGTACGCAACGAAAATGGCTTCAGGTAACGTGGTTTATCCTTGCGGCAATAGCTGCCTATTCCCGCGTTTACTTGTCGCAACATTTTATTATGGATGCATATGCCGGAATGTGTATTGGAACTCTGACCTCTCTTTCGCTCTATTTTCTGTTTTATGTAAAATCGGAGTGGGGACTTAGCAATGGATTTTTGAAAGCGGTAAGATGAAAAACATCATGAATTATCCTCGTCTCGCGATTCTGGCTTTTGGAATTTTATTTTTTATTCCAATGCTGGGAACAACCCATTTATTCGATTGGGACGAAATCAATTTTGCAGAATGTGCACGGGAAATGATGGTGACGGGTGATTACTCAACCGTGCAGATCAATTACCAACCGTTCTGGGAAAAACCACCGGTTTTTATTTGGATGCAGGTGCTTTCCATGAAAATTTTTGGCATCAATGAATTTGGTGCACGCTTTCCGAATGCTGTTGCGGGAATTATCACGCTCATGGTCTTGTTCGCTGCAGGAAAGCGATTAAAAAACGAACGCCTCGGTTGGTGGTGGGTGATGTTGTATGCCGGTTCTCTATTACCACATTTGTATTTTAAATCAGGGATTATCGACCCCTGGTTCAATCTTTTTATTTTTCTTTCTTTTTATCGTTTTTACCTGGCTTCCACTTTACAACAAGCAGAACATCCGCTTAAAGAATATGCATTAGCCGGTTTGTTTTTAGGTTTAGCGGTAATGACCAAGGGACCCGTTGCTATTCTGATAGCGGGAATGAGTCTGTTTATTTTCTGGGCCTTTCACCGGTTTAGAAAATTATTCAGCATAAGCGGAATTTTAATGCTGATTCTATTTACTGCATTAAGCGGAGGAATATGGTTTATGATGCTCATTGCAAAAGGACAAGCCCATATCATTTCCGATTTTATCGTGTATCAAATCCGCCTGTTTAGCACCCAGGATGCGGGTCATGGCGGACCATTTTATTATCACTTTGTGATCTTGTTAATCGGATGTTTTCCTGCAAGTATTCCCGCTATTGGCGGTTTATTTTACAAGAACAAAGAAGATGCAGGATTCCGTTTGTGGATGAAGATAATGTTTTGGGTTACGCTCATCTTGTTCTCCATTGTAAAAACCAAAATCGTTCATTATTCCTCCCTTTGTTATTTTCCTCTTACCTATCTCGCTGCCGATTACCTTTTTACCATATCCGAAAACAAAGCATTTCATTGGAGAAAGTGGATGTCCATCACCCTGTTATCCATTGGAGCGATATTGGGAATTGTGCTGACATTTATACCCTTTATTCTAAAAAATAAAGCCCAATTCCTGAATGAAAAAACAGTAAAAGATCCTTTTGCCTTAGCAAATCTGGAAGCGGATATTCATTGGTCGGGTGCTGAATCGATGATTGGGATTATGTTGTTGATCCTGGTGATTATTGGTTTTATTTTTATTCAACGTCAGGATTTGGTTAAAGGATTTTTGAGTTTTTCTATTGGAATTGTATTAACCCTTATTGGTGCAAGTGCTCTTTTATTGCCAAAAATTGAAGGTTATTCGCAACGGTCGGCCATTGAATTTTACCAAGGTATAAAAGGCAAGGATGTGTATCTCCAACCGATGGGTTTCAAGAGTTATGCTTACTTGTTTTATTCAGAAAAAATGCCGCAAAAAGATCCTCGTCACGGTGATGAAACCTGGCTTTGCACGGGTGATATTGATAAACCGGCATTTTTAATTTCCAAGATTCAGCAAAAAGAGCATTATTCGCAGCTGTATCCTGAATTAAACATCATTGGTGAAAAAAATGGCTTTGTATTTTATTACCGCCCGAATCGCGCTGATAAAAGAAATCCGGACAAATTATTTATTCATCCGGAGGATTAATTCATCTCCTTCTTGATTATGATTTTCTGAAGATTTTCGAATTGGCCATTCCCCATTTGGTAAAGCGGTACTGGAACGAAACTTTTAATACGCCAAGTCCATATTTAACCGAGCGGCGGAAGTTGATGGAGGATGCTTCATCGAAGTATTTGGTTGGACAGGTCACCTCCCCTATTTCGAATCCTGCAAAGAAAATCTGAGCCAGCATCTGATTATCGAAAACGAAATCGTCGTCGTTGGCTTCGATGTTTATTTTTCCAAATATCTCTTTAGAGAACGCTCTGTATCCGGTGTGGTATTCGGAAAGTTTTTGTCCCATTAAAATATTCTGCGACAAGGTGAGGAAGCGGTTGGCGACATATTTATATTTCGGCATTCCACCTTTTAGCGCTCCTTTTCCTAAAATACGTGAACCCATTGTAACAGGATAAACCTCATAGGCAATTACGCTGGCCATTGCATGAATCAGTTTAGGCGTATACTGGTAATCGGGATGAAGCATAATGATGATATCTGCTCCAATCTCCAGTGCTTTGTTGTAGCAGGATTTTTGGTTACCACCATAACCGCGGTTGTTTTCGTGACGGATAATGTGTTTGATTCCTAATTGCCGACCCACATCCGATGTTTGATCCTTACTTGCATCATCCACCAATACCACATCATCTACAATATCAAATGGAATTTCCTTATAGGTCATTTCAAGGGTTTGAGCTGCATTATAGGCAGGCAACACCACAACAATTTTTTTTCCGTTCAGCATGCTGCAAAAATACAGATTCAATTGAATTCACAACATTATTCAACATCTGTTCATAATTCTCCTTCTCTTTGTTGTATTTTTTTATTACATTGGAATCAAATCAATTACCTGATGAGCAATAAAGTAAAGTTCGAACTTGAGTTTCCGCTCAGGTCCTCTAATAAAGTTCTCTATAATTCTGTAAGCACCCCTGATGGTTTATCGGAATGGTTTGCGGATGATGTAAATATTAAGAACGACATCTACATTTTTAAATGGGACGGTACCGAAGAAAGGGCACGCCTGGTGAGTAAAAAGCCCTTTGAACATGTCCGTTTCCAATGGGAAAGGGATGATGAAGAAGAAAGTACGGTGTTTGAATTCATCATTAAAACCGATCCGCTTACGATGGAAGTCGCTCTGATGGTGGTTGACCATGCCGATGAAGATGATGTGGAAGACAGTCAATTTCTCTGGAACAATCAAATCAGCGTACTGAAACAACGTTTAGGCGCCTGATTCCCGTCCTGCTGCAATTTTACGTAGGTTTGCAGCGTTAATTCGCCGTGAACAAGCTAACACGCCTCATACTAAAATCGTATTTGGGTCCCTTTTTGCTGACCTTTGCCATTGCCATGATTTTTCTGATCATGCAATTTCTTTGGAAGTATGTGGATGATCTGATGGGTAAAGGACTGGAATGGTATGTGATTGCTGAACTGCTGTTCTATGCCTCCGCCAACCTGGTTCCCATGGCATTGCCGCTTGCCATTTTATTAAGCTCAATTATGCTGTTTGGTAATTTGGGCGAAAGCAGTGAACTCACCGCCATGAAATCGTCCGGACTCTCCCTGCTGCGGATTATGCGTCCCCTCACCATTTTTATTTTCCTACTGAGTTTTGCCGCTTTCCTGTTTGCGAATTATCTATGGCCGGTTGCCAATATGAAATTCAGATCGCTGATTTTCGATATACAGCAGCAAAAACCAAGCTTATCGCTGAATGAAAAGTCCTTTTACAACGATATTCCCGGATACAGCATCCGGATCATGGAAAAAAACAAGAAGGGCGATGAGTTTAAGGATGTCCTTATTTTCGATCACAGCGAAGGCAATGTGGTTTACAAACGCGATATCTGGGCCGAAGGTGGAAGTATAGAACAAATCAATGGCGGTAAGGCGATGATCTTCCATTTAACCAATGGAAAAATCTACCAGGAAGTTCAACCCCGAATGGTGAAAGGCGGTGTATATCCCTATCAGAAAATATATTTTAAACGGGCTAATCTGAATTTCGACTTATCCGCCTTCCAGTTGCAACGCACCAATGTAGATGTGTACAATACCCATTACGAAATGCTGAATATGGAGCAGCTCGCTACACAGGAAGATTCGTTAAAGGTTGAGATGAGGAGAAAAAAAGAAGAATTGGCACGAAACATTGAACGTAGATATCTTTTATTCCGAAAAGCAGGTAGCGCACAGGATCCGGAGATCGTGGCCACCGGCAGTATTATTCCGGTTTTAAAACCGAATTCCGTCGACACCAATCTCCTGGCTGCAACACCATCAAAACCTATTTTGCAATCGTTTGAAGCACGAAGCAGAGAGGACAAAAAACGCATTGTGGATGGTGCTTTAAATATGGCTCGCGGTAATGTGGACTATCTGATTGGCCGGAGAGATGAATTTAACGGAAGAGACGAATTCATACAGCGTCATCGTTTAGAATGGCATCGTAAACTCACCTTGTCGGTAGCCTGCATTATTCTCTTTTTCATTGGTGCTCCGCTGGGTGCAATTATTCGCAAAGGCGGACTTGGCGCTCCCATTGTGGCTTCTACTTTGTTATTCATTTTGTATTATATCATCTCCATCACAGGTGAAAAAATGGCCAAATCGGGCGTTATTGATCCATTTTGGGGAATGTGGATCAGTTCGATCATTTTATTTCCGGTCGGATTTTTCCTCACGTATAAGTCGAACCGCGACTCTACGCTTTTCGATTTGGATTTTTACCTGCGGATTTTGGGTCTCAAGCGCCTAAAAAAACCTAAATTTGCAGCCAATGAAAATTCTTCAACTCTGCAATAAACCTCCTATTCCCGCGGTTGATGGTGGCTGTATAGCAATGAACACCATTACCCAGGGTTTGTTAAAGGCAGGTCACGAAGTGAAGATTTTGACCATCGAAACGCAAAAACATCCTGCACTTTACCAGGAGATGCCGGAAGCGTATAAAACAAAAACCCGTATTGAAAGTGTGTTTATTGATACGAGTGTAAATCTCGTTGATGCATTTTCGGCATTGGTGACTTCCGATTCCTACAATGTAAGCCGCTTTTTCTCTCCCGATTACGATCGCAGGCTGGTCCAGATTTTAAGTGAAGAGCAATTTGACATTATTCATCTGGAAAGTCTGTTCATGACCCCCTATATCGCAACGATTCGTCGCCATTCCAAAGCCCCTATTGTACTACGCTCTCACAATCTCGAATACATCATTTGGGAACGCATGGCCGAAGTTTCGAGGAATCAGGCGAAAAAAGCGTATTTAAAATTACTGGCGCGTCAGTTAAAAAAATACGAGATGCAGGTGATCAACACGGTGGATGGTATTGCTGCCATCAGTGGAGAAGATGCAAAAAAGTATCATCAGCAGAAATGTAAAAAACCAATCATCAATCTGGCCTTTGGAATCAATCTTTCGGGTTACAAGCCGGTTGAACTACAACGTGAACAAACAACGGTATTTCATATCGGGTCGATGGACTGGACACCCAATATTGAAGGAATCGATTGGTTTTTAAAAATGGTTTGGCCCATTGTACAAAAGAAAAATCCGCAATTAAAACTACATCTCGCCGGAAGAAAGATGCCATCTCATTTAAATCAATATTCCGACCAGAATGTGGTTATTGACGGTGAAGTAAGCGATGCAAAAGAATTCATCAATCAACATTGTGTAATGGTGGTGCCTCTGCTTACGGCCGGTGGAATGCGGGTAAAAATTATTGAAGCCATGGCCATGAAAAAAGCCATCGTTTCAACCCGAATCGGTGCAGAAGGAATCGACTATGAGAAAGGAAAACATTTGCTCATTGCGGATGAACCCGAACAATTTGCCGATGCCATTTTATCGGTAACGTCGCAACCGGAATGTTGCAAAGAATTAGGAACAAGTGCACGAAGACTTGTGGAAGAGCATTACGACAATGAAGTGCTCACGGAAAAGTTAATCGGCTTTTATCATACCCTGTTAAAGAAATGAAACTATTCGTGATTCTTTCGCGGGTTCCATGGCCATTGGAAAAAGGAGACAAACTCCGCGCCTGGTATCAATTGAAAGAATTATCGAAAAAGCATGAGATTTGTTTGGTCTGCATCAGCGATTCTCCCATTGATACGGAAGCCAGAAAACAGCTTGAAAAATTTTGTAAGGAGGTTCACATTTTCCGGATGCACAAAGCAGGCATGTTTTTCCGTTTGTTGCTTGGTTTGTTTTCCAAATTACCTTTTCAGGTGTTGTATTTCCACCAAAAAAGCATTCACCGTAAAACGGAACGAATCATTGCACGGTTTAAACCGGATCATATTTTTTGTCAACTCATCCGCTGTTCGGAATACGTAAAAAATATTCATCATATTCCGAAGACACTCGATTACATGGATTCTTTTTCCAAGGGTGTTGAACGCCGTATTCCCCTGGCCGGATTTTTTGCGCGTCCCTTTTTCAAATCAGAAACACGCCGCTTGGTGGAATATGAAAATCTGATTTTCGATTATTTCGAACATAAGTGCATCATCACGTTACAGGACCGCCAAAATATTTACCATCCCGATCAGGAACAAATTGCCATTATTCCCAATGGAGTTGATTTCGATTTTTTCCATCCGATTGAACGTGAGAAAAAATTTGATCTGGTCTTTAACGGAAACATGAACTATCCGCCCAATGTGGATTGCGTAAAATATATTGCAGAAGAAATTTTACCTCTTGCTAAATTAAAAGGCAGGGAACTTCAGTTTTTAATTTCCGGAGCATCTCCGTCGCCGGAGGTGTTGGCATTGGCCAAATTACCCGGTGTAAAGGTGAGTGGTTGGGTGGACGACCAACGGGAATCCTATGCATCAGCTAAAGTGTTTATTGCTCCTTTTCGCATTGGAACCGGATTGCAAAACAAGTTACTTGAAGCCATGGCCATGGAAATTCCCTGCATTACTTCACGATTGGCCAATAACGCGTTAAAAGCAGAAAAGGACAGCATGATTTTAGTGGCAGATCAACCGGAGGAATTGGTGAATTCGATTTTTTATTTGCTTGATCATCCAGAGATTTCAGCACAAATGGCAAGCCGGGGCGCTGCCTATATCCGCGAAACCTATAATTGGTCCTCCTCCACCTCCCGATTAGAGCAATTAATGCTTAGCTAATTCATTCTTTTCGTTGTAAATTTGCATTCCAAAACGACCGCGAAGATGGAATACAAATTAAATACGATCGAAGAAGCCATTGAGGACATCCGCAATGGTAAGGTGATTATTGTGGTGGACGATGAAGATCGTGAGAATGAAGGAGACTTCTTAACCGCGGCACGTAATGTGACTCCGGAAATCATCAATTTTATGGCTACGCACGGAAGAGGATTAATCTGTGCGCCATTGGTAGAAACACGTTGTGATGAACTGGGCTTGACCTTAATGGTTCAACAAAACAGTGCTACCTATGAAACGCCATTTACAGTTTCGGTGGATCTGATCGGGCATGGAACTTCTACCGGAATTTCTGCATCGGATCGTGCAAAAACAATTAAAGCCTTAATCAATCCGGAAACGCGTCCCGATGAATTGGGTAAACCCGGACATATTTTCCCTCTGCGCGCAAAAAAAGAAGGCGTATTACGCAGGGCGGGTCACACCGAAGCCGCCACCGATCTTGCGCGTTTAGCAGGCTTTGAACCGGCGGGTGTGATTGTTGAAATTATGAATGAAGACGGCAGCATGGCCCGTTTACCGGAATTGATGGTGATCGCTCAAAAATTCGATTTAAAAATCGTTTCCATTGAAGATTTAATCGCCTATCGTCTGAAAAAAGAATCCTTAATTGAACGTCAGATTGTTGTTGATTTACCCACTGAATTAGGTCATTTTAAACTCTACTCCTACACCCAAACCACCAATGGAATGGATCATCTTGCATTGGTAAAAGGCGAATGGGAAAAAGATGAACCCATTTTGGTTCGTGTTCACTCCAGTTGCATGACCGGCGACATTTTCGGAAGCTGCCGCTGCGATTGTGGTCCCCAATTACACAAAGCCATGGAGATGATCGAAAAAGAAGGCAAGGGCGTGATTTTATACATGAATCAGGAAGGCCGCGGTATTGGATTACTCAATAAACTAAAAGCCTACAAACTGCAGGAAGAAGGGTTGGATACTGTGGAAGCGAACCTGAAGCTTGGATTTAAAATGGATGAGCGCGACTATGGTGTGGGAGCTCAGATTTTACGTGATTTAGGGGTGACAAAAATGCGTTTGATGAGTAACAACCCGAAAAAACGAACCGGGATGATTTCATACGGCCTGGAAGTTGTGGAAAACGTTGCTATTGAGATCAATGCGAATCCGCATAACGCCGCCTATCTCAAAACCAAAAAAGAGAAAATGGGTCATTCACTGAACCAGGATCAGTTAAAATAACTTAATTTTTGGGCACTGTTTTTGATTTGATTATATTGCACTAACTCTAAAATTAAAAAGTCATGAAAAAGATTATCGTTGCTGTTGCGCTTTTCGCATTCGTTGGAACTTCTACTGCTTATACTTATGCTGCTGTAAACGGAACTAAAACCGAGAAAGTTGATAAAGATAAAGACAAGAAGAAGAAAGAAAGTAAAGACAAAAAAGCTTGTTGTTCTAAAGAAGGAGCTAATGCTTCAACTTCCGGAACTGCTACAGGAAAAAGCTGTTGCAGCAAAGGTAGTTCAACTACCGGTTCTTCCTGCCATGGAAAAACTGAAGAGAAAAAAGAAGAAAAGAAATAATTATTCGATTTTCATAGAAAGCCCTCACCCACCGGTGGGGGTTTTTCATTTAGAGCAGTTCCTTTAATTGGATCAGGGAATGGATTTCGTGATTCGCCTTTACCTGATGTTCTTTTTGAACGGGATTAAATAAAATGGTAAACAAACCCATCTCCCCTGCTCCACGAATATCAATATCAGGTTCATCTCCAATCATCACCGAGTGATGTGGCATTGCATTGGAGATTCCCATGGCATATTTAAAAATATCAGGATGCGGTTTGCGCACACCGGCCATTTCGGAAGTGATTACGCCCTTAAAAAAAGTATTGATTTTCGTATTTCTCATTTTACGTCCCTGAATTTCTTCAAAGCCGTTGGTGATAATGTACATGGGATATTTAGCTGCTAAATATTCGAGGACCTCATGCGCATGGGGAAAAAGATTGGTTTTTTCGGGCGACAATTCCACATATCCATCAGCAAACTTTTCGTGCATGGCAGGATCTTCTACGCCATAGGCAGAAAGTGCTTCACGAAATCTTCCGATTCGCAGTTCTGCTTTCTCCATTTCTCCTTTACGATAGGCTTCCCAATAGAGGTGATTTATTTTTTTGTAGTCGGCAATAAATTGAAGGGTATTTCCAATGACGGATTCCAGTCCGTGAATACGAATTAAATCCTGCAATGCTTCGGAGGAATTTTTTTCAAAATCCCAAATGGTGTGGTCGAGATCAAAAAAAATGGTTTTTACCTGATCTCTCATCCAAATAAAGTATTGATGAGTTTCATGACCTGATCATTCAGGAACGTGAGAATAAAGGCCCATCCAATGGTGGAAATAAAAAGTGCCGTAAGTGTTTTTATTTTATTGGGAAAAAATCGTGCGGCCAGAATTGATCCAATGGGAATAGAAATGATGCAAGGTGTTACAATGGCGATGCCGATGATTCCAAAACGGTTTTTAATGCGTACTACTTTTCGTTTAAAAGGGGTAAATACTTTACGCACCACCACAATTCCTGCTTCGCGTTTTTGCTGGTCCTTTTTCTTACGCCGGTTTTGCGACCAACTGATAATAGAATCTGCTCCCAGGTAAAAAAAGGAGACACCGAATAATCCGCTTACCGCAACAAGTATTACGGTTTCCCAGGTAGTGAATCCTGCCCCCAATGCAGCGGATGGCGCAAATAGAAATTTGGTTGCTCCAAGGAAAAATACAGTTATGAGTCCGATCCAGTTCAATCCCTACAACTTTACACCAAACGCTAAATCACCTGCATCTCCAAGTCCGGGAACAATATATGCCTGCGCCGTTAATTCCTCATCAATGGCTCCTATCCATATCGTTGTATTGTGCGGCATATTTTTCTTTACATAAGCCACACCTTCTGCGCTTCCGATTACGGAAACCACGTGAACGTGACGAGGCGTTCCGTTTTTAAGCATGGATTTATAAGCAGCAACCATCGATCGTCCGGTGGCCAGCATCGGATCGCAAAGAATCAGATCTTTTCCCTCCAATGAAGGAGAAGCCAAATACTCGAGATGAATATCGAAGGTGTCGTCGTTATGATGTTGACGGTACGCTGAGATAAACGCATTTTCTGCCCGGTCGAAATAATTCAGCATGCCGATATGCAGTGGTAATCCCGCACGGAGAATGGTAGCTAAAACCGGCTGCTGAGCGATGAGATGGCAATTGGCCGTACCGAGTGGGGTCTCCACTTCGCGGGGTTCAAAATGCAATGTTTTAGAAACCTCATAAGCTAAAACCTCACCGATGCGTTCCATATTCCTTCTGAAACGTAAAGGATCTTTTTGAATATGCACATCGCGGAGTTCTGCGATAAAGGTTGAAAATACAGAGTTGATTAAAGCAAGATTATGTACGGGTATCATTTTAAAATAAAATCAGTGTGCGACAACAATTCCTATGGTTTGTTTTAAAATTTCGATGGTGTGTTCAATTTCTTCTTTGGTGGTGTATTTAGAAAATGAAAAGCGGATATTACTTCGTGTAGGATCTACCCCCAATGCACCCAATACATGCGATCCTTTGTTGCTTCCCGAACTACAAGCCGATCCGCCGGATGCCGCAATACCTGCAATATCGAGCGAAAACAACATCATATCCGATTTTTCATTGGGCGGGAACGACACATTCAACACCGTGTAGAGCGAACTTCCTTCTGCATCGCCATTAAACTGAACGCCGGGAATCTCTGCCTTTAAACGTTCGATCATGAATCGTTTTAAACCCGAAATATGATCCATGTGTTCCTGCATTTCGGAATGTGCAATTTCAAAGGCCTTACCTAATCCAACAATCCCGTATAAATTTTCGGTACCACCGCGGTGACCACGCTCTTGTGCGCCTCCGTGTACAAATGGTTCCAGTTTTAATCCTTCGCGGCGGAATAAAAATCCCACGCCTTTTGGACCGTGAAATTTATGCGCTCCACAAGCTAAAAAATCGACAGGAATCACTTTGGTATCGATGGGATAATGGCCCATGGTTTGAACCGTATCGGAATGAAAAAGCGCCTGGTATTGTTTACACATTTCAGCCACCTTTTTAATCGGCAATAAATTCCCGATTTCATTATTGGCATGCATCAGTGAAACCAATTTTTTTTCCTCATCCGCAGCTAATACCTGTTCCAATTGTTCTAAATCGAGGTGACCATTACCTTTCACGTTTAACCAGGTTACCTTCACTCCATACGCTTTTTCTGCCTCCTCAATGGAGTGCAAAACCGCATGGTGTTCCAATGGCGATGAAATAATATGCTTTACCCCAAGATCTCTGCAGGAACATAAAATCGCCGTATTATCAGCTTCTGTTCCTCCACTGGTAAAAATGATTTCACCGGGTGATGCATTTAAGAGCGCAGCAATCGATTTTCTGGCCGCTTCAATGGCCGATCTTGTTTTTCTGCCGAAGGAATGCGTTGAAGAAGGATTTCCAAAATCTTCCTTCATCAATGGCAACATGGCCTCCAACACCAATGGATCCATCGCTGTGGTAGCGGCATTGTCCAGATAAATCTTTTTCATAATGTAAAAATAAGGAAATTAAACCGATAGAAAAGGGAAAATCGGGGATTTCGATGACCGCTGGGATTTTAACTATCTTGTGCGGGTCATGACTGTTTTTAGGTATCACATCTATTGCATGTTCCTGCTTTTAGTGGGCGGATTTTCTGCATGCGACCAACAGTCGACCCCTACCACCGCAGGATCTTCCAACCCTAAGCCGGATTTAATAAATCAGGAATTCTCTGCCGATCCGGATGTGAACCCAGCTGAACGTTTGGTGGACAGTCTGATTGACAGCAATCATGATTCCATTTTGCTCCAGCTGTGTTATGGAACGTATTACCATCACCAGGGTGATTATTATTTAAGTTTCAGTAATCCGGAGGGTCCCGATGATTCTGCATTTTGTTATGTTGAGGAACGGTTGAAAATGGGAAAAGCTGAAGTGGTATTTATACGAACCGCTTTTAATCCGAGTCAGATTACAAGTCCCCGTTTCTTCGAAGAATCTGCTTTCATATTGCTCCCTCAGGGTAAAAAATGGAAAATATGCGATGCCTATCTGCACAAATCCATCGATAATCATGATGAAATTTCAGTGATTGTAAAGGAAGATTCCATTCAATTTTTAAAACGACTTATCAGCGGAAATTATTCGCCGGGTTTCTATTATGAATCAGCAGAAATTAGTGTGATTGATCATTTAAAATTTAAAGCCGCCAAATTGGTTCTTTCTCTCAAAAACAACAATTACGCTACTGAACAATGCATGTATGCCACAGAAAATTCCGAATGCAGTTGCGTTAGCGACAGCGGTGCATTTTCGTATCGCTATAGGCAGGATTTAAATGCGTTGTGGATCGACTACAGTTCAGTGAATGAGTTTGCATCGGATTGTGCACATCCCGAGCGCAAAGAAGTTTACAGGCAAAAACAAATTACAGCGATGAATGGCGATACCCTTGTAGAGTGTTTTTACGAGAAAAAAGGTCCGGCCATGACGGACCATGAGGTGGATTCCATTCCCTATTCCACCCTTAAGTCCATCTTTTTGAAGCGATAAGTCTGAACAGGGGGATTAATTCTTTGTTATCCTCTTTTCTTTTGGCCTTCGGGTCTTATATTTGGGGACATTTTTCGATTATGAGCACAGTTGAACATAAAAAACAAGATCTGGAATTCAATAAGAACGAGGACCAGATGAAACTTTTGATTTCTCAAATGAATCGTCGCCTTGATGTTATTCACGAAGGTGGCGGTGCAAAGCGTATTGAGAAACTGCATAAGGAAGGTAAACTCTCTGCTCGTGAGCGCCTGGATTATTTGTTTGATGAGGATAGTCCACGTTTAGAAATCGGAGCATTTGCGGGTTATGAAATGTATGAAGAACACGGTGGTTGTCCCGCCGGTGGTGTGGTGGTGATGATGGGATATGTTTCCGGAAAGCAATGTATTGCCGTTGCCAATGATGCCACCGTTAAAGCCGGTGCATGGTTTCCGATTACTGGCAAGAAAAATTTACGCGCACAGGAAATCGCTATCGAGAACCGTTTACCCATTATTTACCTGGTTGACTCTGCAGGTGTGTATTTGCCTATGCAGGACGAAATTTTTCCGGACAAAGAACATTTTGGTCGCATTTTCCGCAATAATGCCATTATGAGCTCCATGGGTATTCTTCAGATTGCTGCAGTAATGGGATCTTGCGTTGCGGGTGGTGCTTATTTACCTATCATGAGCGATGAGGCTATGATTGTAGATAAAACCGGAAGTATTTTTCTGGCCGGATCGTATTTGGTAAAGGCAGCAATAGGTGAGGATATCGACAATGAAACACTTGGAGGCGCTACCACCCATTGTGAGATTTCGGGGGTAACGGATTATAAATGCAAGAACGACGAAGATTGTCTGGATCGCATCCGCAATATCATGTCGAAAGTTGGCGACTATGAAAAGGCCGGATTCAACCGCAGTACTCCTGCTCCACCGAAAAAGGACGAAAACGAACTCTATGGTATCCTCCCCGATTCGCGTGTAAAACCTTACGACATGCGCGAGATCATCGACCGCTTGGTGGATGATTCTGAATTTGAAGAATACAAGGAACTGTATGGAAAAAGCATTATCTGCGGATTAGCCCGTATAGATGGCTGGGCTGTGGGTATTGTGGCCAACCAGCGAATGGTAGTAAAAAGTAAAAAAGGCGAAATGCAGCAAGGCGGTGTAATTTATAGCGACAGTGCCGATAAAGCCGCACGCTTCATTATGAATTGCAATCAGAAAAAAATTCCTTTGGTGTTTTTACAGGATGTAACCGGATTTATGGTTGGTTCACGCTCTGAACATGGCGGAATTATTAAAGATGGAGCCAAACTTGTTAATGCGCAAAGTAATTCTGTTGTACCCAAGTTCACCATTGTGATAGGAAACTCCTATGGCGCCGGAAACTACGCCATGTGCGGAAAAGCGTATGATCCGCGATTAATTGCCGGGTGGCCTACTGCACAAATTGCGGTAATGGGAGGAGCTCAAGCCGCAAAAGTTCTGGTGCAGATAGAAGTAGCTTCTTTAAAAGCAAAAGGGGAAGAAATTACCCCTGAACGCGAGAAAGAATTATTCGAAAAAATCAAAGCAAAATACGATAAACAAACCACGCCTTATTATGCCGCTTCCCGCTTATGGATGGATGCCATTATTGATCCGCTGGATACGCGTAAATGGATTTCCATGGGAATTGAAGCCGCTAATCACGCTCCTCTTACCAAGGCGTACAATGTTGGCGTAATTCAGGTTTAAAAAAAAGGCAGTTATACTGCCTTTTTTTATAATGCTACACGAGCAAAAGCTAAATAAAAACTCATAAAGGCAACTACCAATCCCAACAATGCGAAAAGCAAGGCGCTACCGGTTTTTGATTTAAAATAAGAAATAAGGCCTAGTATGAATCCTATTCCAGCAAGAATTGTTCCCGCTAATCCACTTAGATCACTTAAACTTCTGTATTCACTATAACGCGCAAATTCTGCAGGACCGGCATTTGGATTATCAAGGATGCCTAAATGAGGTTGAACTACAAAATAGTTGTACAAAAAAGCTACCGCTCCTAATGCAACCAATACCATTGAAATAACATTTAATTTTTTCATAAATCATATTTATTGCTGAATATCAGTAAATTGTTTTGTTTTACAATGAAAAAAAAATGACGCTTCTAAACATTTTGTTCACATTTATGTTCTTCATGTTTAAACATTACTTCTACATTTGCATCTCTAAACAGGTTTAATTTAAAATTTTATAAAATGTCAGTTTTAGTAGGAAGAAAAGCTCCCTCTTTTACAGCTGCTGCTGTAGTAAACGGAAATCAGGTGGTGAATGATTTTTCACTGGACCAATACCTGGGTAAGAAGCACGTGTTGTTCTTCTTTTATCCTAAAGATTTCACGTTTGTTTGTCCAACCGAATTACACGCGTTCCAAAACAAACTTGCTGAGTTTGAAAAACGCAATGTTGCCGTGGTTGCCTGTTCTACCGACACCGAAGAATCGCATTGGGGTTGGTTGCAAATGAGCAAAGATCAAGGCGGAATTAAAGGGGTAACTTATCCGATTGTTGCAGATACCTCTAAAACCGTTTCTGATGCTTACGGTGTACTTGCCGGTGAATATGATTATGACGACGAAGGCGAATTAGTAGCCAGCGGTCCGATGATTGCTTACCGAGGATTGTTTTTAATTGACAAAAGCGGTACTGTAATGCACCAGGTGGTGAATATGTTCCCATTGGGACGCAGCGTTGATGAAGCACTTCGTATGGTGGATGCACTTCAATTCTTCGAAGAAAACGGAGAGGTTTGTCCTGCAGACTGGCATAAAGGTTCCGAAGGAATGAAAGCAACCCACGATGGCGTTGCGAACTACCTCGCCAAACACTAATTCTTATCAAGAACAGAAAGGTCCGGGATTCCGGACCTTTTTTTTTGCAACAAGATTTCATTTTCGGTCAATCGATGAGCTAAGTCCAGGTAAAAGGGCGCTTTTTGTTATTGTTTGGACTTTTAACTCGTCTATAAATTTTATATCTTTCTTTAATAAAAATGCTGACTGATAATGCCAAATTCTAAAATTTGAATTTTACCTATTACCGGAAGAATAAAATAGATTCAGAAATAAATGCCAGCAAACAACCTATTTTTCATGCCCTTATTGGAAATCCCTCCCGGGACCTATTTTGTAAAAGTAATCGTTGATGATTGCATAATTGGGGTTAAAAAACTTGTAGTTATAAAATGAAAAAACTCATTCTATACCTCTGTTTTTGTTTCATCATTCCTGTTGGCCATGCACAGGTTTATTTTAACAGGGATATTGATCACTTTTCGGCCCCCTCGGAATGTGGAACAGGTATCGTGAGTGACTCCGGAAATTACTTTATTAATTACATGGTGTACAGTTCGGGAGCCACCAATGGATATGGATTGATGAAATTAGACAGTTTTGGAAATACCTTATTTGACCGATTTTATCCACTGAATGGTTATCGGGCGTTTAGTGGTCTATCCGGATGTTTTATTCAAACATTGGGTGGTAATTTAGTGGGCTGTGGAGATCTCACCGATA